>SYLK01000160.1 GCA_005809115.1 Planctomyces sp.
CCAATGGTTGCGTTCGCGGCTGTCCTGGTTTGAAATCACGTTACCGGACGAAACGGAGGCAGGCTCTGCCGGGAAGCAACCTGCCAGGGGCCTGTTTGCTTCCAACAACGACCGGCCGGTCTCCGAAGCGCCAATGGCGTATCTGGCTCCTGCCGGCTCATCCCGGCAGGAGCTGCGTTTCTTCGGCCGAATTGATTGGACATCGGAGCATGCCTCAAAAATCCACTCACGCCCCAGCGAAACCTCGCGCCCCTGACTGGCCATCGATTATCCCGATCAACTGACCGTCAATGATCTTGATCACTCTCGTCATACGTCGTCCGCAGTCCCTGAGGGCCATCGAGTGGGAGGGCCATTCACGAGTTTCCACAGTTCCCATTGGTACTCGGTGGCGGCGGCCGCTGACCAGGTCAGTTTGACGTTGGTCGAAGACGCACCCAGGGGCAGTTCGATAACTCCGTCGGTGTGGGTGGGCTGTCGAAAGCTGGCGGGAGAAAATCCGTGGAGTCATCGTCGTGGATGAATATCGCAGCGTTGTCTGATGAGCCGATCGCGCAAGCGGAGCCGTTGGGCGTGATCCTTACCGTGACCACCTCAGTCGGTTCTTCAAAGACGTCCGTAGCGGGCTGCACGAGGATATCGACAAAGCTCGCTGACGCGGAGATGGAGACCGAACCGGTCAGCGCCACATGGTCCCCGCCGGGAGTGGCTGCATTCGCGGGTGTCTGGACCTGATAGAGGACGTTCAGATTGCCACTTTGATCACCGCCGGTGCGGGGTGCGTTGCGTCTTCGGCGAGACACCGCCGCCGGCCGGGGGCCTGCGAGAATCCTGGTGACCGCCGCCGCGATCACTTGCCCCGCGCGGTCCTGCGTTCATGCCGCTGACTGCTGACTGCTGACTGCTGAACGTGAACCGGTCATGTGTGCCGCTCTTCTGGTGCGGTATTTCGACGCGGAATTTCACTGCTCGTGTCTGCCGTGCCGGTGTCGGCATGAAGGGCAGGGGGCAATGCCATGACGCACGACCCCGGGGCGTCAACTGACGGGGATCATCGGGACGTCATCGTGTGCTGCAGCGTATACTCGGCGAAGCTGGGCCGGATGAGTGACTTCCTGCGGTGCAGCGCGAATTCCTGTGAATGGTGCCAATTTTTCGCGGGTGGAATTTGCGGTGGGATTCTGGTAGCCTCTCCGGTTGCACGATTGAGAGACCGCCGAGTTCGCCGGGAGCAGTTCGTCTTGTTTCTGGTGTCTGGCATTTCCGGCGGTCGCGGGTATTCAGAGAATTTCTTCCCATCGGACGAAGTGAGCATGTCAATTCAGGCCATCGCCGGAGTCAGTCCGAGCGCCGAAGCAACGATCATGACGGTTTATCCTTCCATCTGTGCCACAGCGCCAGGGCGTCTGATCGGTCAGATCTGTGACAGCATGCCGATTCGCATCTTTGGGCCGCGTCTGTCGATGCTGTTGTTCGGGCTGCCGCTGGCGCTGCTGGGCGCACCGCTGTACCTTCTGGTTAAAGGATTCAGTCATCGTTACATTCTGACGAATCGATCGGTTCAGGTCTGGACGTGTCGCGGCGGCACGCGGATCAGCTCGGTGGATCTTGGACAGATAGAGGCTGTGAATCTGGTGGTGCGGCCGGGACAGGAATTCTTTCGTGCGGCGGATATTCGCCTGACGGGTGCCGGGGGGAAAACGCTGCTGGTATTGCCCGGAATCCCTGACGCTGGCACGATCCGCAGTGCGATACAGCGCGCGGTGCAGGCGCGTCGCCTGGTACAGTCGTCGCTGGCAACCATCTCGGCGCGCGGTTAGGCTGCGGCGCTGGTGCGGGGTCATCTGTGACTCAGGGTGCTGCGGGAGCCGGGCTGCTCGACTTTCGGGAATCGCGGTTCCGCAGGTCGGCCGAGGCTTTGTCCTGGTTGCGTCGGGCGATGTCACGCGCGGCGAGATGATCGGCCAGCAGGAGATTCAGCAGCGAGTCACCGTAGGTTGTCCAGAGGTCGCCGGGGTTGGCCGTGTCCGGGATTCCGAACGTGATGATCTGCGGTTGTCCTGATGCGGCCAGACAGCGTTCCAGAGAGCCCTCCACCGAATTGCCGGGCAGCGTGATCAGCCGAAAATTCAGCCAGCCGGCGACTTCGGCTGCAGCATCCTGCGCCGTGGCACCTGCCGCGATGACTCCCTGCGGACCGCGAACGGAGCGCACGTGAATTACCCGCCGGGGCTGCAGTTGACTGATCTGCTGCAGCACGAACTTCACTTCGAGGGTTTCGTCAGGTGCCGGTGCTTTTGCGGACAGGCTGGGTGGGAACTGGTGGTTGATATAGACGCCGCGGTCGTTCAGGAGCGAGCGTCGGGCTTCTCCGTCAGGGTTCAGCGTCCTGACGATCGTGGCCTCAAAGCCTCCGAGGATCGTCCGGTCTTCATGCAGGTGCCGGGCCAGCTGGACCACGAGTTCGATGGCCAGCGGGTCGTGTCCTCCGACGCTGCCGACGACGAGACTGCGAAATCCATCCTGACCGGCGTGATACATCTGAAACGGTCGCGATCCCGTGCTGAGTGCGGTGTTGTCCCAGGCAAACGAGCTGGCCGCAGCCGCTGGCTTGGCCGCAGCCCGGGGTTTCGGAGCATTGTCCACAGCAGGTGGCGTGGCTGCAGGGGGGGGCACCACCACAGCCGGTGGCGACACCACAATCGGCGGTGAGGCAGCAGTTGGTGACTTGGCAGCGGTTGGTGACTTGGCAGCGGTTGGTGACTTGGCAGCGGTTGGTGATTTGGCAGCGGTTGTTGATTTGGCAGCGGTTGTTGGCGGGACGATGGGAGCGGGCTGACCGGGAGTTTCGCTGCTTGGCGGTGCTGTGGCAGCCACGTCAGCTGCGGCCGGCACGGGTGTCTGGTCATCGAACGGCGGTACGGACGGAAAGCTCTGCGCGTGCGTCTTCCATGCGGCGTCGAGCGAGCTGTTCAGGCGGGCGACAGAGGAGCAGCCGGGCATCGCGATCGCCAGCAGGAGAGAGACGGCAGCCGGCCACACTGTCGACCGAAGTGACAGTGCAGAACTGAACTTTCGAGTGTGTGGAGGGGACCACCGCATCGAAGCCTCCCGGCGCGGGAATTCCGCAGAAGAACTCTGTTATCGATCGATACCCAGCTGGTAGCACAGCTGATCAAATTTCTGCTGATATTCATCGCTGGAGGAGTGGACATGTTCCGCTTCGGTGATGAATCTCAGATTCTCGCTGCATCGGACCACGTGCGAGATCAGGATCTGTTCGTAGTCGGAATTGTTGTGTCCGTAAACAAACAGCAGTTTGTGCTCATCCAGCTGGACTTCCATTGGTGTCCTTGGATTCAGGACGGAGATTCCGCAGCAGCCGTCGTCAATCAGCAGATCTTCGTAGTCGTACAGGATGCTCTGCAGCACCGGCAGATCAATCTGTTCGCGATAGAGATCAGTGTGCTGCCCCCCGGACTTGTCGTGACTGGTTTCGAGCACGACGTCGACGCACGGACCCAGGGGATCCAGCAGCGACAGGAACGAGTCGAACAGTTTTTCCCGAGTGATGGACCCCATCAGGACCGGTATCCGAGCGCCGGATTCGTGATCAACGTACCATTCATGGCGAAAGCCGGTTTTCGGGATCACGTCCAGGTTGTAGGACGGTCGCACGGCATCTGACAGCGTGAAATCCCCGTAACGGGCGATTCCCATGTGCGCCTCCAGCTGCTCCTCCGTCAGTCCTCGAAAACTGCTCACTCCGTGTGCCGTCTCGCCGTCACGATAGTTCGACCGGAGAAGGTTCTTCAGGAAGCCCATGATTCGGTTCCGGTGACGCCTGACAGAGGATAAAAACAACCACGAGACGGCCTCCCGCGCTGGATCAGCCGGAATCCGATCGTCCGCAGAAGCCTGGACATCACCGGGACGGGCAGAATTTTCCACCACAATGCAGCCACGTGGCTCCCGCTGAGGTGCGAACCGGTCACCGGTTTGATGTCAGGTGTTCCATGAAGAACTTAGCACGTAAACACTGCAGGTCATCCGGGAATTGAGCAATTCCCTCCGATTCAGGCACTCGCAGGCAGATCCGAACCCGAAATTGACACTCCGGGAAAATGTTCCGGCCCGGATACGTCATGTCATGTCCTCCTGTCCCGGAGAACCCGCGGAACCCGCTGCAGCGGCAGAATCGGCCGATTCCGGAGAGCCTGTGAAGAAACTGCAGGTGACGGAAGCACTCCGGACTTTTATACTTGTGGCTATGAAACTGCTCCCCTCCTGCGGAAAGCTGTGGTCTGTTTGCTCGTCTCGTGCGGAACAACCGATCCGGAAGTGGCCGGTCATTGCGGCGCTCTGCGTTGCACTGTGTGGCGACCTGGTCGAGGCGCAGACGGAGCGTCTGCCGCGCATTCAGCCGCGACCGGCGCAGAATGTCGGGGTAGCGCGCGCTCGCACAGCCGCCCGTGAGCTGGCGACCGCTGGTGCGGGAGCCACGTTCGTGAACGGCGACGGGTCGTCGGAACAGCGGACCACCGACGAGTGGTATCTGATCAGGCACAGTGACAGGCCCGTCGGTTACGAGCATATCGTCACCAGCATTATTCCGGCGGCAGAAACCGATGACCCGCTCGCTGCGGGAGTACTCCTGCGCCGTGAGCGGGAATCTCGACTTTCCCTCAGGCGTTCGGGGCGCGACCTGTCTGTCTCGGCCTACCTTGCCACTCAGGAAGCACCCGACGGGACTCTGCACAAATGGACACTTCGTCGAACAGCGGGTGACGGCTCACTGATTCAGCGTGAAGGCGTGTGGCTGGCTGAGGATTCTGCGTTTGAGATCAGGGAACAGGTGCAGGCAACCAGTCGGGTGCGCCGTGTTTCCTGCCTCCGGCAGCCGCGTTCGGCGATCATATCGGCCTGGCTGCCGGAGGTGGCCCGGATGTCGGATCGCCGATTTCGTCTGCCGGTGATTTTTCCGGAGACGACTGCCGTGGCAGACATCAGTTTTTCATCAGTCGGCCGTCAGTCGATGCGGCTGTCGGATGGCCAGCAGGTCACAGTTGACCGGGTGGAGTATGCACCGGTTGCCGATCCGTCTGACCGGACGATCGTATTGATTGATGCGGACGGTCGGATGCTGCGGTCGGAGCAGCAGCTTCTGGGCAGTCTTCTGGAGCTGACGCGAACGGATGCGGCGACGGCGGTCGGCGCGGCCAGTCTGGAGGCGCTGGACCTTGACCTGGCGGGCGTGATTTCGGTAAGGCCTCCGATTCTGAGGCCGGGGTTGCGCCCGGAACTGCATCTCCGGGTTTCTCTTGGTCCGAGCGACTTTCTGTCAATGCCGCAGACGGAGCTGCAGCGGGTCAGGCGGATCTCGGGACATGAGGCCATCGTGACGCTGTTGCGGCCCGTAGCGCCTCTGGCGGACAGTGGCGCGGTGGTGGGTCGGCTTGATGCGGAGGCAGCGGGTGAGTATCTGGCGCGAACACGCTGGATCGACCCGGAGGATCCGGCGGTTCAGCAGCTCGTCCGCGTGGTCGGCACGAATCGCAACACGTTTGAGTACTGTCGCAGCATGAGCCGGCAAGTGTCGGCCCAGCTGAGTCGATCGGCGTTTTCGACATCCCTGCGGCCGTCGTCGGATGTGGCGCGGACGATGTCGGGGGACTGTACGGAAGCGGCTGTGCTGCTGGCTTCGATGATGCGTGCCGCGCGGATACCGTCACGTGTGGTGATCGGATTTGTCTATGTGGAGCGAGCAGCGATATTTGCCGGCCACATGTGGACCGAGGCATATATCGACGGAAGCTGGATCCCGTTTGATGCCACGACTGGTGCTGAGGGAGTGGGCGTGACACATCTCCGCATCATCGATTCATCGCTGCCCGATTCAGTCACGTCCGGCACGATATTATTCCTGCCATTGCTGAAATTCATGGGACAGGCGAAAATCACGGAATCGACGGAAGGTGCCGAGTGAGCGGCAGCGTGACACTGTCCGTGGTCTGGGGGACAATTCAGTCGAAGAGCGGGCTGAGCCCACTGGTGAGTCTGTGAGCAGCAGCTGTCGCGTTGTGTGATTCCCGATGTCCGAGTATTCCGATGCCTCTCCGCACCGATTCCCTTGAAGAACCCTCACTGAATCTGACTCCGATGATCGACATCGTGTTTCTGCTGATCATTTTCTTCATGGTGGGGACGCGATTTTCAGAGATCGAACAGCAGTTTGAGATCGAACTTCCGACGGCATCTCCGTTGCCGGCGATGACTCGGGAGCCGGATCCGCTGGTCATTACGGTTTCGCGAACCGGTGAGCTGGCTCTGGCTGGCCAGCGACTGTCCGTCAGCGAGCTGCGCGCAAGGCTGATTGAGGCGAAGCAGGTGTGGGAAGACCAGTCGGTCCTGATTCGGGGGGACGGTGAGGGACAGTATCAGGCGGTCATCGACGTAATGAATCTCTGCCATGAGGTCAGGATGCACCGCTTTTCTCTGGCATTTCAGCCGGTGGGCGGGAGCAGCCCGCCATGAACGCCCTGCGCCAGCTGCTGCTGAAACTGTCAACCGATGCACCGCTGAACGGTGATGACATCGTGGCGCTGCTGCTGCTGATGACGATGCTGGCCTCGACGGGGCATCTGCTGACGATGCTGGCAACTCGCTGGGGCGACAGCTACATCACCCTGAAGTCGCTGATTGCGTCGATCCTGATCCACGGCGCCTGCTTCCTCAGTCTCGAACTCTTTGACGTGCGGGCTGCCGGACCGCGGCTGCCGCCGGTCCCACCGCCAGAGCCGCCGGTGTCAGTGGTTCACGTGCTGGTGGAAAGCGACCACGACATTCTGTTAAGTGAATCCGGCAACACGCCACTGGCCGATCGGCCGACGCAGCCGGATCTGGAACTGGCGCGCATCAGTGCTGCGTCAGTCGAGCTGACTCCGCCGGAGCTTCCGGATCAGCAGCCTGATCAACTGGAGTCGCTCAGTACAGCAGCCGAGGACGTTGCGCTGCACGGGCAGCAGGACAGCCCCGAACTGGCCGCAGCGGTCGACTCGGGAAGTCTCGCCCCGCGGCAGCCGGCGGCGGCTGACCCGGCGGCTGACGTGCAGACAACCTACGAACGGAATACGGCCGACCTGCCGACACTGCAGCTCAGCCGCACGCGGCCGCAGGCGGGTTCCGCGGCGGAATCGCCGCCGGAGCCCGTGCCGGCGATGCCGATCCCGCAGGCGCCGGAGCTGGAATTCGATGCCGAGATTCGTGACGTGGCGCCCGTTGTTGTGCCGGCCGACACGTCGGACATCGCAGTGCCGGCATCCGCGTCCGAGAGCGAATCACAGATTGAACGCCGCTCGGCCCCCGCCGTGTCGCCTGACGCAACGGACGCAGCCGGACTGGCGCTGAATCCGCCGGAGCCCAGGGCCGGACCTGGCGCTGCGATTCAGAGGCGGTTACCTCGGCCGTCTCGGTCTGTCGAGGATCAGAAGCCGGACGTGCGACCATCACGTGAAAGCGTGCGCATTCCCCGGACTCCCACGCCGCTGGCGGCCGACTACGACGATGTCCGCATCGGCCTGGCCGCTCCGGACTTCAGTGAAGCCCTGACTTCAAGCGCCAGACTGCTGGATTCCGACCTCCCGGTAATTCGGCGTCGCGAAAATCCGCCGGTGACGTATCAGCTGCGAAATACCGAGCAGCGCCGCGAAGCAGCACGAAAATTCGGCGGCACACAGCAGTCGGAGGCCGCCGTCGAACTGAGCCTCCGCTGGCTGGCGGCTAACCAGCAGCCGGACGGACGCTGGGATGCTGAAGACTTTGGCGCCGGTCAGGTCAAGGTTGACGAATTCGGCATCGACCGGAACTTCGCCGGACGAGAAGCCGACACCGGGCTCACGGCGCTGGTCACGCTGTGTTTTCTGGGTGCCGGTTATACGCATGAGCACGGGCGTTACGCGGTCGAAGTGGACCGCAGTCTCGACTGGCTGATTCAGCAGCAGGGTGATAACGGAAATCTGTGCGGCCAGGCGGAACACTTCGCCCGGATGTATTGTCACGGGATGGCCACCTATGCGCTGGCTGAGGCCTACGGCATGCAGCAGCAGACACTGCTGGGACCGATCGTTGATCCTGTCTTTCTGAAAGCGGCGGACGTGGCCGCATCGCGGTGCGTGGCCTTTGTCGGTGCTGGTGTGACAGGTCAGCCGCTGCTGTGCTGGCCACTGACGGATTCCCTGCACGAACTGGTGGGTCGGCAGAATTCCTATGCTCTGCGAAAGGTGGACGACATCCGTCTGCGGAGTGCCCTGGCGCGCGCCGTGACGTTTACCATCGGGCAGCAGGATCCCCGCAGCGGCGGCTGGCGCTACAAACTCGGACAGGAAGGGGACGTCAGTATGTTTGGCTGGCAGATGATGTCGCTGAAGAGCGCGGAAATCGCCGGCGTCCGCATTGATGACCGGGTGCGCTCCCGGATGGACCACTTTCTGAACAGCGTCCGACAGGGGCAGCACGGAGGGCTGTTTGCCTATCGCCGGCACGTCAGCGGGCGGGAGAAAGACGCCGAACCCGTCACTCCCGCCATGACCGCCGAGGCGTTGTTTTGTCAGCAGATGCTGGGATATCCCCGGGATACGGCCGCCAGCCAGGAAGCGGTCGGGTACCTCCTGAACCATCTGCCGCAGAGCGAGAAACTGAACTACTACTACTGGTACTATGGCACGCTCTCTATGTATCAATATGGCGGTACTCCGTGGGACAAGTGGAATGCCGCCGTGCGCGACCGGCTGATCGCGATTCAGCAGACCGACGGCGAACTTGCCGGCAGCTGGGATCCCAATGACCCGTGGGGTCGCTATGGCGGAAGGCTGTATTCCACAGCCCTGGCGACGCTGACGCTGGAGGTTTACTATCGGCTGCTGCCACTGTACCGACTCAACGACCTGCCCGATCGCGTCGCCCCCTGATGCCCCCGAGGCGGGATGGTGCGCGGGGGCGGATCGGGCTGACTCACGACAGATTGACCGGAAGCGGTGACTCAGGCGGGAGGCCGGCTGGTTCTGCTGCGGCTGTGCTGCAGTGCCAGCTCCACGGCTGTTGTCGGAATTCTCAGTGAGCCAGAACCGGACGAACGGCGAGTTGACGTCAGGCGATTGACGCGGTCGGCTCTTCCGTTGGCAGCCATCCCGTCGGCCGCCTTCCGTTGGCCACGGTGGTGACGGGCCGCAGATTTCGTCATACTCCGCCGTTCCTTCTTACGACTGATTCGTCGCCTGTTTCCTGCGGAACTTCCATGTCATCTGCCGTTAATGCGGTCCAGCAGCCTCCTGCCAATGACATCCCGGCGATTGATGAGCTGCGGGAAGTCTGTCGGCCGCTGAAGACCGAGCCGGCGCGAGTGATTGTCGGTCTGGAGACGGTAATTGAGCAGCTGGTGATCTGCCTGTCTGCCCGGGGGCATTTGCTGCTGATGGGCGTACCGGGACTGGCCAGGGCGCTGGTGGCACGGCAGGATCGAACTGTCGTGCGGGAACATCTGACAGGAATCCACCGGCTGATCATCAACTCATGACATTTCTGCAGCCACTTCTGCTTCTGGCGCTGCCACTGGTGACTCTGCCGGTTCTGATTCATCTGGTCAACCGGAATCGGTACCGCACGATCCCCTGGGCGGCCACGATGTTTCTGCTGCAGGCTCGCCGCCGGGCAGCCGGAATGGCACGCCTGCGGTATCTGCTGATTTTGCTGGCGCGCATGCTGGCCATGGCGGGTCTGATTTTCGCGGTCAGCCGGCCCATGTCCGGCGGCTGGCTGGGACTGACAATCGGCGGCGCCCCCGATACAACCATCGTCGTGCTGGATCGATCGGCCAGTATGGAGGATCGGATTCCGCCTCTGGAGCAGTCCCGACGACAGGTGGCGCTGCAGAAGCTGGCCGACCTGATCGACAGCACTGGCGCTGGGCGTCATCTGGTGCTGTTCGAGAGCAGCAGCGGTACGCCGCTGCGGATCCCGACCGCGGCCGACCTGATCGACCTGCCCGAGACGGAAGCCACAGCCACGGCCGCCAGCCTGCCGCGGCTGGTGCAGGCTGCCGCGGACTACATCCGCGACAACCAGACCGGTCAGACGGATATCTGGATCTGCTCCGATCTGCGGGCTCACGACTGGGAGGCCGACAGCGGGAGCTGGTCGGTTGTCCGCAGCCAGCTGCAGGCTCGTGAAGGCGTGCGGATCTGTCTGCTGACCTACGCGGAGCCGGTTCCGGACAATCTGGCTGTCAGTGTCAGCGGGGTTCATCGCCGGGAAACGACAGAAGGCGCGGAAGTGGTCATGGATCTGCGCGTCAGTCGGTCGTCGGAGTCAGCCGAGCCGGTGCCGGTGCCGCTGACGTTTGAGATCGACGGTGCGCGGTTCCGCCTGGACCTGGAGCTGAACGGGCGGGAGCTGGTTCGCAACGGTCATACGATTCCGGTTGACCGCGGGGCGCGTCAGGGCTGGGGGCGTGTCGCGTTGCCACGAGACAGCAATCTGATGGACAACGTCTGCCATTTCATTTATTCCGCAGCGGCGATCCGGAAAACGATCATCGTGGCTGAAGACCCGCAGCTGGCCCGCTTGTTTCGCATTGCGACCGCCACGCCGGTGGATCGCAGCCTGCGTTCGGAAACTCTGCTGGCGAGTGCGGCTCAGGCTCTGGCTGCCCCCTGGGAAGAGGCCTCGCTGCTGATCTGGCAGGCACCGTTACCTGCCGGCGAACTGCGGACCAGGCTGGCGGAGTTTGTCGCCGCGGGGCGCAGTGTGATGTTTTTCCCGCCGGAGAACCCCACCGCGGAGTCGATCTTCGGAGCATCCTGGCTGGCCTGGGATGAGTCCGCGAACCGTCCGCTGACGGTTCCGGGGTGGCGGACGGACGCCGATCTGCTGGAGCAGACACAGAGCGGTACTCCTCTGCCCGTGGGAGAACTGCGCATCCGGCGGTAGTGCCGCATGTCTGCGGCCGAGGCGTCGGTGCTGGCGCAAATCGAAGGCGGCGCGCCGCTGCTGATCCGCATGCCGTCGGATGCGGGATCGGTGTACTTCTGCAGTACGCGGCCGATGGCGGAGGATTCAAATCTGATCAGCCAGGGAGTTGTCTTCTACGTGGCGCTGCAGAGAGCACTGGCCGCAGGAGCGGCTGGATTGTCATCTGAGCGGGCACGGATCTGCGGCACGATTCCGTCGCAGGATGCAGCGCACTGGCAGCCGCTGGATCAGGATTCCCGGGAGATTCCGCCGTCCCGCCGCACGCTGAATGGTGGTTTGTATGACACGGGAGACGGCCTCGTGGCGCTCAACCGGCCGCTCAGCGAAGACCGCGTTGATGTGGTGGGTGAGGCAGATCTGGCGAAGATTTTCGGCGACCTGGACGTAAGGCAGATCCAGGACGATCCGGTCAGTCAGGCCGGACTGGCCAGTGAAATCTGGCGCGCCTGCCTGGTGATGATGATTCTGGCCCTGCTGGCTGAGGCTCTGCTGTGCCTGCCGGAGCGGTCGGTGACAGTGGCGCAGGCTTCGGTGCCTGCTGGTACAACTCCACGTCCTCACGCGCAGCATTGAACCCGGCCATGATGTTTCACGCGACAGCTCTCAGCCTGGTCGTCACTGTCGTTGTGGCCGTGGCAGCAGTCGGTTGCTGCTGTGTGAGCTGGCACCGCAGCGGATACACCCGCAGCAGCGGAATTCTCGAATTTCTGCGATTCACGATCGTGGGAGTGGTCCTGCTGATACTGAATCAGCCGGAGATTCTGCGGACTGAACGGCCAGTGGAACGACCGACACTGCTGGTGCTGCACGACACGTCCGGCAGCATGCAGACCCGCGAGGCCGGCGATCCGCGGACTTCCGCGGTCCAGTCGGTCACGCGGGCCGAGGCGGCGGGGCGGATGATCCGCCAGGACTTCTGGGAGCCACTGGCCGCGGAATTTGATGTGATTGTCGACCCGTTCTCATCGCCGATGGCAGAGCCGGAGCAGGCCACGGATCTGGCCGCCGCGCTGCAGCAGGCGTCTGCCCGCCATCCCCATCTGCGGGGCATCGTGCTGATCTCGGACGGCGACTGGAATACCGGGGCAGCGCCAGCCACTGCGGCCGGTGAATTGCGACTGCGGGGCATTCCCGTGTTTGCGGTCGGGATGGGCAGCGAAGAGCGACTGCCCGACATCGAACTGACCGGCCTGAACGCTCCGACATTCGGAGTCGCGGGGAAGACGGTGCGGTTTCCGTTTCGGATTCACAGCTGGCTGCCGCAGGAGCGCGAACTGACCGTATCACTCACCGGCACCGCCGGGACTCCCGTAGAGAAACGTGTGCGTGTTCCCGGAATGGGCACGCTGCAGGAGACGCTGGAATGGCGGCCTGACCAGACGGGCGAATTTCAGCTGCGGCTGGAGGTCCCGGTGGATGAGGCAGAAATCAGTTCGGCGAACAACTCGCTGTCCTTTCCGTTCAGTGTTCGGAATGAGGCGCTGCAGGTTCTGCTGGTGGAGTCATATCCCCGCTGGGAGTACCGTTATCTGCGGAACGCGCTGGAACGAGACCCTGGCGTCGCTGTGGACTGCCTGTTGTTTCACCCTGATCTGGAGACCGTGGGAGGTGGTCGCAATTACCTGGACCAGTTCCCGGACGAGCAGCAGCTGTTTGAGTACGACGTGGTATTCCTTGGAGACGTTGGTGTCGATTCACAACAGCTGACCCGGGAAAACTGTGCACACCTCCGCCAGCTGGTCCGGAGTCAGGCGGGCGGCTTGGTATTTCTCCCGGGATTTCGAGGTCGCCAGAGCACGCTGCTGACCACGGAGCTGGAGGAACTGTACCCGGTGATTCCCGATCCTGCGTCACCCGGCGGGATCGGTACGGCACAGTCCGCGCGATATGCCCTGACGGAATCAGGTCGCCGCAGCCTGCTGACACGACTGGAACCGGAGGACGGGCAGAACGAGCGGGTGTGGCGGGAGTTGCCTGGGTTTCAGTGGTATGCGGCGACATTGCGGGCCAGGCTGGGCAGTGAAGTCCTGGTGACGCACAGCTCGGACGCCACGCGGTTTGGACGAGTTCCCCTGATCGTCACAAAGACTTACGGAACCGGGAAGGTGCTGTTCATGGGCAGCGACGGCGCGTGGCGCTGGAGGAAAGGCGTGGAAGACCTGTACCACTACAGATTCTGGGGACAGGTGGTTCGCTGGATGGCCTATCAGCGGAATATGTCACGCGGGGAGTCCATGCGGCTGTTCTATTCCCCCGACCGTCCTCAGTCGGGCCGGATGCTGACACTGAACGCCAACGTTCTGAGCCCGTCCGGTGAGCCACTGCATCAGGGCACCGTCCTGGTCAGAATCGTCACCCCGTCCGGCCAGACCAATTCCCTGCGACTGACCCGCGTGGCCGACGATTCGTGGGGGCTGTTCAGCGGGACGTTCATCCCGCGGGAGGGCGGGATCCATCATGTCACAACGACCTGTGCTGAAACGGGAGCCAGTCTGGAAACCGACATTTCCATTGACGGACCGGAACGGGAGCGTGTGGGACAGCCGTCGCGGCTGGATGTGCTGCAGGAAGTCGCGACCATCAGTCGCGGAAGGATGCTCGGGCCGGAAGAAGCCGAAACACTGCTGCGCGACCTCAGCCGGCTGCCGGAGCAGGGCCATCTGATCCACCGGATTCGGCTCTGGAGTCATCCGGCCTGGGCCGGACTGATCGTCAGCCTGCTGGCCACCTTCTGGATCGGACGCAAACTGGCCGGACTGGCCTGACGGGTCTGACTGGCCTGGGAGCAGACGGGCGGGATTCGCCTTCAGGGATTTCCGGGTTCGACCGGGATAAAGGTGGTGCGATTGCGTTCAAACGCGTTTTCGGCGGCCTCGCGTGCCCGGCGCTGGAACTCGAGCTGACTGCGAAACGGGCGAACCGGCATCTGACCGAGTTTCAGGCTCGATCCGTCACTCAGGATGCGACGAGCCCGCACGTTGTCGCGGACGCAGGTCCTCAGGATACTGATCACGCGGCGTTTACAGCGGTCATCCAGGATCGGTACCAGCAGTTCGACACGCCGATCGAGGTTGCGCGGCATCCAGTCCGCGCTGGAGATAAATACGCGTTCGTCGCCGCCATGGTGAAAATAGAGAACTCGGGCGTGCTCCAGAAAGCGGTCGATAATGCTGGTGACCGTAATATTTTCGCTGAGTCCCGGCACACCCGGTCTGAGGCAGCAGATGCCGCGGATGTTGAGCTGAATCTGCACTCCGGCCTGGGACGCGCGGTAGAGCGCGGTGATGAGTTCGGGATCGGCCAGAGAATTCAGCTTGATGATGATTCGCCCCGTGTCTCCGTTGCGGGCCCGGACGGTTTCGACAGAGATCATTTCAAGGAGTTTTTCCCGGAGGCCGATTGGTGCGGACTCGATGTGTGCAAACTGCTGCAGCTGCGATGACCCGGAAATGGCATTGAACCATGCGATGGCGTCGTTCCCCAGTTCGCGATTGCATGTCAGATAGCTGATGTCCGTGTAAAAGCGGGCTGTGATTTCGTTGTAGTTCCCTGTCCCGAAATGGACATACCGCTGGAACCCCTGGGGTTCTCGCCGGACAATGATGCAGGCCTTGGCGTGAGTCTTCAGCCCGCGGACGCCATAGATCACCTGAACTCCGCTGTATTCCAGCTGTCTGGCCCACTCCATATTCCGGGCCTCATCGAACCTGGCCTTGAGTTCCACCAGTGCCGTGACATTTTTTCCATTCTCGGCAGCGCGCATTAGCGATCGGACGATCGGGCTGTTGCGACTGGTGCGATACAGCGTC
>SYLK01000161.1 GCA_005809115.1 Planctomyces sp.
CGACCGTAATCGTCCACCGTCAACATCCCTGACCTCGAATCTGCCCAAAAAACAGGCAGATTCTACCGTCTACTGCGGTGGGTCCGTTTTACGCGCCTATTTCTCTCCCGAAGTGGGTCCGATTTGCACGCCTATCTCCATCCGCCGGTTCCGGTGACTGAGATCGAATGGTCGGAAGTCGACGCGCTGCCTTTCGCCTTCAGTATTTCTGCCCGGGCGGAAACGGATGGTCAGCTGCTCAGCGATGTGAGTACTGCGCTGGGAAACATCGTCCTCGCCGATCACGGCATGACGATCTCAGAGCCGCGGACGCTGGGACCGGTCCCGGCGCCGCTTTCGGCATTGGCATCCGTCCGCGGCACCAGTTGCGACCACTGTGATCCTGCAGAGCGTGTCACCGTACTGCCTCGTTTTCGACCGCAGCTGGCGAGTCATCCACTGACGCAGGCGGCCGGTCATGATCCGAGTCGGCCGGCGGCCGAAGCGATGTCCTGGAGCATGCAGGAAGTGCGTCCGTCAGTTCACCTGACCGACAACCACTCACGTCGCTGGAACCCGAGACGCGATTTGCTTTCCAGCGATGCCTCTCGCGCCGAATTCGTGATCGAGACAGAAAGCGATGGAAGCAGCCTGATTCGGTTCGGCGACGGCGAAAACGGGAGGCATCCCGGTGAAGGGACGGAGTTCCGTGTGGTCTGCCGAACAGGCAACGGAGTGTCGGGAAACGTTCCGTCGGGAGCGCTGGTGCATCTGGTGTCCGATACAATTTCGGCGGATGAAATCGAGTCGGTCAGCAATCCCCTGGCGGCGCGTGGCGGAGTCGCTGGGGAGTCGCTCGAAGAGGTTCGTCAGAATGCGCCGGCAGCCTTTCGTCTGCAGCAGCGGGCGGTCACACCCGAAGACTACGCGGAAAAGGCGGCGCTGCACCCCGACGTGCAGCGCGCCGCGGCGACACTGCGCTGGACGGGCAGCTGGCATACCGTCTTTCTGAGCGTCGATCGTCGCGGTGGCCGAGCCGTCGATCAGTCGCTTGAAAATGAACTGCGGGAATTTCTGAGACGGTACCGACTGGCGGGGCAGGATCTGGAAATCGCGGGTCCTCGTTTCGTGCCGCTGGAACTGAAAATGCAAGTCTGTGTCGCTGACGGGTATTTCCGCAGCCACGTGATTTCAGCGCTCCAGCGAACCTTTGACAGTCGGATGCATGCGGACGGTTCCCGCTGGTTCTTTCACCCGGACAACCTGAGTTTCGGGCAGTCGGTGGCGCTGAGCCGCATCAGCGCTGCGGCCCGGCGGGTCGCGGGAGTCCGACACACCACCATCACCATGCTGCGGCGACTGGGCGCCACCGGTGGTGATTCCGTGCCGACCTCCGACGTGTTCACGGTCGGACGGCTGGAGATCGTACAGCTCGAAAACAATCCGAATTTCCCTGACCGCGGTACCCTGAGCTTTGAAGCACTGGGCGGACGATGACCAATCCACTGGATGCGACATTGACGGATGCGACATTGACGGGCCTGAATGCCTGCGGCTGTGATGCCGGAACCGGCACAGAGACGCCGGTACTCATCGACAATCGGCCGGGGTTGTCGGCAATTCGGTTCCGAGTCGGGACGCACTCGCAGTTCCGGTCGACACTGCTGGCATCACTGTCATCGGCGGAGTATCCCGCACTTCAGAACCTGCGGACCCGCGACAGTGGCGACGTGACGATAGCGCTGCTGGACGCCTTCGCGGCCATGGCCGATGTGCTCACCTTCTATTCCGAGCGAATCGCCAATGAGTCGTACCTGCGGACGGCCATCGAGCGGCGGAGCGTACTCGAGCTGGCTCGGGCCATCGGCTACGAACTGGCACCCGGCGTCGCGGCAGAAGTCCACCTGGCATTCAATGTTGAAGGCGCGCGCGAAACGTCGGGAACGGCGACGATTCCGAGGGGGACCAGAGTCCAGAGCATTCCCGGCCCGGGCGAGAAGCCACAGACGTTCGAGACGCAGCAGGAATTTCACGGGCGCGCGGCGTGGAACGCACTGCGGCCGCGTCTGCGTTCGGCCCCCTTGTCCGGAACCGCGCTCCTGGTCGCCCGGCGTTTGTTCCTTGCCGGAACCGGGACGAATCTCCGACAGGGTGATGTGCTGGTCCTGTCGGATGGTGTGACGGCACGGGCGCGGCGTGTTCTGGCAGTGAAGCCGGATCGTGAGCGAGATCACACGCAGGTGGTTTTCGAGTTGCCGAAGGAGAACGCGGCATCCCGTAACGCACCAGCTGAAACCGTGCCGCCGGACGCAGGAGCCGGTTCCATGTTGGTCGGCCAGCCGGGCATTCGGCAGATCGCCCGGCAAGCGACGTCGGCAGCCGTAAACGAGTTGTTTCTGAACGACAAAGTGTCGGCCGCGGAGATGTCCCGGCTGCAGCACCTGCGGGGCTGGGATCGGACCGGGGTGCAGGACTATCTGAATCAGCTGCCGAGATCCGTCCTTTCCACACCCGACCAGGGTGTGTTCGCCCTGCGCGAGCGGGCCGGATTTTTCGGGCACAATGCACCGAAGTGGAGAAGTCTCCCGCATACCAAAGTTGTGACGACCGTTGTCAACGGCGATTTGCGCACCAGCTCCGTTTCATTCGAAAATGATGTCTATCCGATCTCCTGGGACGCAGATTCGCCTTCAATCTGGCAGGACTCACAGGGAAATACCCATGCGGGGTTCGATGCGTTTCTGGAACGTCCGATGGCTGAGCTTGTTCCGGGTGGCTGGGTGGTTCTCGATGCTCCCGGCAGAGAAATGCTGCCGCTGCGGATCGACCGGGCTGCCGAGGTTTCGCGTGCGGACTACGGGATCAGCGGCCGGTGCATGGCGCTGCAGCTGCAGAAGACGGATGGCCGGCCCATCGATTCAAAGGATCACGGATTCCGCAACCGCACCACGACGGCGTGGGTCCGGAGTGAGCCTCTGACCGTGGTCGGAGCACCAATTGAAGCCGCCCTCGAGCGAGGCACAACGCGGCTCGCACTCGACAGTGTGGACACGCATCTGGCCACAGGTCAGTCAATTGCACTCAGGGGCGAGAATGCGGATCTGCCGGGCACGTCGCAGGGTGAGATGATTGTCATTGCCGGCATTGAACACGGAGCGGTCACCACGTTGATTCTGCGTGACGGGCTGAAGAATCGATATGTTCGCTCGACCGTCACGATGAATGCGAATATCGTCAGGGCCACGCACGGTGAAACGACACAGGAAGTTCTCGGCAGCGGCGACGCAGCGAAGTCGTTCCAGCGGTTTGTTCTCCGCCAGCAGCCTCTGACGTACACGTTCCCGCGGGACGCCACGCAGCCGGACTCCTCCCTGGAGGTCCGTGTGGATGACATCATCTGGCGTGAGGTACCGACATTCTGCGGATGCGGTCCGCACGACCGCGTTTATGTCGTACGTCTGGCGGATGACGGGACCGTGACGGTCCAGTTCGGTGACGGTCGCCAGGGCGCGCGGCTGCCCTCGGGAGCGGAAAACGTCCGGGTAGTGTATCGACGCGGAATCGGTTTCGAGGGGATTGTGGCGAAAGAACAGATCCGCCTTCTGCTCTCGCATCCGCTGGGTGTGCGGGGTGTCAGCAACCCGTTCGCGCCCGAGGGAGCCGCAGATCAGCAGTCACTTGAAGACTCGCGAATCAACGCCCCGCGCAGCGTCCTGACACTCGGCCGAGTCGTGTCATTGGAGGACTACGCGGCCTTCGCCCGTGATTTTCCGGGAGTGGGCAAGTCGCACGCCATCTGGACCCGGCACGGGGCCACGCGCGCAGTCCTGCTGACGCTGCTTGACGCAGACGGCGCGCAGGTCAGTGACACCGGTCAGCCGGCAGATCCACTCCGCCGGGCCCTGGCAGCACAGGGGATCCCTTTTGTGCCCGTACGGATCGTTTCCCGGCCCCCATCTCGGTTTTCCATCAGTGGAGTTGTCCACGTCGAATCCGATCACCTGCCGACGCGCGTGGAAGCCGCGGTGCACGCAGCACTCCGTGCAAACTTTTCATTCACGGCGCGTGAATTCGGTCAGGGGGTGGCGCTGAGTGAAGTCGTCGCAGTGATTCAGGATGTCCAGGGAGTCCTGAGCGTCGACGTCCATGACTTCTCGAAGTCTGAGCTGACACCCGCTGGAACAGTGGTCCGGACCGATGCGGCCTCGGGCGGAACCGGATTTCTGGCGGCCCGCACACCCGTCAGTGGCACGGACTGGCTGCGGGCGGAACCAGCCGAACTGCTGCTGCTCGACGAATCGTCGCTGATGCAGCTGGAGGTGAGACTGCCGTGAGTTTTGACGTCGAACGCCTGTACGATCTGCTCCCCGCTGTCCATCGCATCCGCGACGAGGCTCAGGGGCAACCGCTGAAACAGCTGCTGGCGGTGATTGCCGGTCAGACCAGAGTTCTGGAAGAGAATCTTGAGCAGCTGTATGACAATCACTTTGTCGAGACCGCGGCGCCGTGGGCATTGCCGTATCTCGCCGACCTGCTGGGCGTCCGCGGGTTGCCGGGTGCCTCCATGGCGACAACACCCCGCGCTGAAGTCGGTCATACGCTGGCGTATCGACGACGCAAGGGAACCGCGGCAATGCTCGAATTGCTGGCCCGCGACATCACGGGCCGGCCGGCCGCGGCCGTGGAATACTTCGAGCGACTGGCGGCCACTCAGCATCTGAATCATCTGCGACCGCAGTGCCGATCATTCGCGAGCCTGCGCAAAGCGACCGACCTCGAATTCGTCGGAACCCCCTTCGAAACACAGATGCGAACCGCCGAGGTGAGGCGAATTGAGCCGGGACGCGGCAAGTGGAACATCCCGAATGTGGGGCTTCATCTGTGGCGGATCGGGGCCTTTTCTCGAACCGGATCGCCACTCGTGCCGGCGGGGGAGCTGTGGCCAGGTGATCCGTTCCATGATCGCCGTTTTCGCTGCCACCCGTTTGACCTGGACGCGCCGCTGTTTTTCAGCCCCGCGACCGAGGACGACGTCGCGAAGACTGTCGAGCCACAAAACGTCCCGCTCCCTCTGACGCAGCGTCAACTGGTGTCCGAAGCAGGCAGCGGGCTGATTCGGCCAGCTCTGTATGGTCCGGAATCGAGTCTGTGGCTCGAGCAGTTTATGGATGGCAGCTATGCGATGATTCCCGGCGAATCAGTCATCGTGTGCGATCTGAGCGACACCCATGATGCGGCGAACAATCTCGTCTGGAACCACCAGAATCGTGCCGCGCCCGGCCAGGCTGCCGTTGATCCGCGGCTGGGCCGGATTGTTCTGGGCAGCAGTCCCCTGATCGAGAATCATCCGCCTCGCGTGTCGTTCCACTACGGGTTCAGTTTTCAACTGGGCGGCGGCGAATACCCCCGACCGGAATCGGTCGCGGCGGCCGGAACAGCGGTGGTACGGATTCCGACGGGCAGCGCGACACCGGAAACCGGAACTGGACCGGTCACGAGTGCAGACACACTCGCGGGCGCTCTGATTCACTGCGGCAGTCTCGGGGGGAGAATTGAGGTGGCTGACAGCGGGCGCTATGTGGAACTGCTTCCCGACGCCGCAGCCAACGGGGCTGCCCTGCAGATCCGAGCACTTTCGGGGAGTTGTCCGGTGGTCGGACTGCGGCCGAACGCGGCGGGGCAACCGTGGACCATCCGGGGCGATCACGATGGCAGCGTTGTGCTCGACGGGCTCTGGCTCGCGGGTGCGCTGCGGGTTGCCGGGGATCTGGGCCATTTCGCAATGCGGCATTGTACCCTGGCCCCGGGCCGAGGCGTGGATGCAGTCGGTCGCATCGTTGCGGCCCCGGGCATCACTCTGGAAATCACCTCGCGGCGGACGCAGGTATCGATCGAGAACTGCATCCTTCCGCCCCTGCGCGTCGGGACTGACGGTCTGAGTTTCCGTCTTCGCAATTGTCTCATTGATGCAGGCAGTGTGAATCAGTTCGCACTGTCCGATGCGACGGGGAATGGACCGGCCGGATCATGGCGGATCGAAAACTGCACCATCATTGGCAAGGTGGCCGTGGATGTGCTGGAACTGGCTTCCAACTGCATTTTTCTGAGTGAATCGGTGTTCGTGCGACGGCGGCAGGAGGGCTGTGTGCGGTTCAGCTGGCTGCCACATCATCCCTCGACCCGGACGCCGCGGCGTCACCATTGCCTGCCCGCTGAGCACGGTGAACAGGCGGATGTCAGTCCGCAGTTCACGTCGCTGAGGTATGGCGACGCGGCCTACGGGCAACTGAGTCAGCGCTGCCCGGACGCGATTCGCAGGGGCGCTGACGATGGTGCCGAACTGGGCGCGTATCACGATCTGTTCCAGCCACAGCGGAAGGCGCACCTCCGCGCGCGGCTGGACGAGTACCTTCGTTTCGGACTGGAAGCCGGAATTTTCTGCGAATCCTGAACTCCGCACCGCGGCGTGCAGATGCAACTGGGAGAGCGAGTCTATGCAGGGCGACTTCACACGTGACACGTTCCGACCGAATCGGCATTTCCAGCAGGTGCTGATGCAGCAGGGCAGGGTGCAGCTTGATGCGGACTGGAACGAACAGTCTGCCATCGCAGCGCACCGCGACGAAACGACAGCCGCTGATCTGATCGGCGTCTGTGGCGGTCCGGCAGAAGGTGGGGCATTCGCAATCATTACGGACCCCGTCGTGCTGGCAGGTCTGCCTGGAGAGGGGAATCAGCCGATTCGCCAGTTTGCTCTGACGTCCGGACACTATTACGTGAACGGAATCCTGTGCGAAGTGGAGGCGCCTTTTCTGTTCTCCTGGCAGCCTGACCACCGCGAATTCACTCCGTTGCCTCCCGGTGACTATCTGGTCTATCTCGACGTGTGGCGGCGGCACGTCACAGTACACGAAGATGAAGATATCCGGGAACCGGCCCTGGGCGGACCCGACACTGCCACACGCGTCAGAACCGTCTGGCAGGTCCGCTGTGCACCGCTGCAGACGCCGATTGACCAGAACAGTCCGCCAGCCGATTTCTGCCATCAGCCGGCAGACGAATTCGACTGGCGACAGCGGACGGCGCTGCCGAGGATTGCAGCCCGGACAGCGGTCGCGACGGCGGACACGGAACCCTGCACCATTTCCGCTGAGGCCGGTTTTCGCGGGCTGGAGAATCAGCTCTATCGCGTTGAAATCCATTCCCCCGGGTCCATGGGGACTGCCACATTCAAGTGGTCACGAGAGAACGGCGCTGTCGTGACGAGAGTCCTGAAAAATGAGACGGTTCCATTCAGCGCGGGCGGCGTGAGCGTCGACGTGAATCGACTGACGGTTACCAGCACCGGGCCGGACGATCATTCCGGCTTCAGGAAAGGGTGTCTGGTGGAGATCCTTCATGAGTCCGAGGAACTTGAGGGACGCCCGGGCACGCTGGCCCTGGTCGCGGATGTGAATCCGGGAGCCTCGGCCATCACTCTGACGCAATTCAACTCGAACCCGATGCCGGTGCTGATTGACCTGGCGTCGAATCCCAGACTGCGGCGCTGGGACGGAATCGGAGTCGTAACGCTGAATCCCGCCGTCAATGACGGCTTTGTGGGACTGGAAAACGGCGTTGAGGTCAGGTTTGAGCAGCCGGTCGGAGCCGAGTTTCGCACCGGCGACAACTGGCAGATTCCCGCGCGGACCGCGTCACCCGATGCGCTGTCGGGAAAGATTGAATGGCCAGCGTCCGACGGTGTGGCGGAATTTCTCTCGCCAAAGGGCATCCGGCACGACTGCTGTCGGCTGGGTGTGGTATCGATCAGTTCCGAAGGCACCGTCACACCCCTCGGCGACTGCCGGTGCCTCTGGCCAGCCATCACCGCGGTACCTCAGTTGTTCTACGTCAGCGGTGATGGGCAGGAGGTGATGCCGGATCTGAGTGCGGCGGCAGAATCACTTGTCCCGCTGCCACACTCGCTGATCGTGGGGATGGGAAACGCGCATTGCCTGAAACGTCTGGTAAGAGTCCGTTTTTCCGTCGTAAGTCCAGGTGGTGGCCGGCTCGCGGCAGCCGGAGAGCCGCCCACTGCCGAGTTTGTGGACGTGGTACTCGGTCCGGACGGTCTGGCCAGATGTGATTTTCATCTCGACAGCGTTCACGCGAATCAGCAGGTCACCGCGCGAGTATTAAATGCAGATGGCGTCGCGGTGTCACTGCCCGTGATCTTCAATGCAAATCTGAGCACGGCCGTTCGTGTGGCGTATCAACCTCGGGACTGCGCCGGGCTGGCGGGCCAGTTCACGGTTCAGGCTGCCATCGACCGGCTGGCCGAGCAGGCAAGCATCCATAAGGTGAGCGGCGATGCTCAGACCGGACCAGCCGGTCAGCCACTGCCGCAGGTGATTGAGGTACTTGTGGCGAACCGGTGCGGTCCGGTGCGCGGCGTTCCTGTGAGATTTACCGTGCAGTCCGGCGGTGGGACCGTCAGCGTCACCGGACCGGTGATTACCGGAGTCAGTGGTCGGGCTGCGTGCCGCTGGACTCCGGGAAATTCGGCTGCCACACAGGAGCTGGATGCCGCAATCCCAGCCGACAGGAATACCGCGACGGCGCCTGTCAGCGTTCGCTTCACTTCCCGGGTAACGAGCGTGCCGGCTGCGGATCCCGGCATGCGCATCAGAGGTGTGTTTGTTGCTGGCGTCGTCTCGAACCCACTCCGACTGGGGATGAACCTGCCCGTGACATCACTGCAGCCTGGATCCGGGCTGCGAATCGACTGTGATCGCGAAGTGGATGTGGTGACAGTCAGGGATGGGGGGACGGTCAATAACCAGCGGCTTGTGCGGGGCGAGCCAACGTGTTTCGTGACCGTGGAAGTGCCCATCCCGCTCAGCGCTGGAGATAGGCGTGCAAATCGGACCCACTTCGGGAGAGAAATAGGCGCGTAAAACGGACCCACCGCAGTAGACGGTAGAATCTGCCTGTTTTTTGGGCAGATTCGAGGTCAGGGATGTTGACGGTGGACGATTACGGTC
>SYLK01000162.1 GCA_005809115.1 Planctomyces sp.
AACTCATGCAGCCAGACTCGCAGTGATTCAGGACCAGCCAGAACATCAGTTGCACAAACCCATGAACTCATCGTCTGTGGTGGCTGCACCACTGCTTTCGGAACGGATTCAACGCTGCAACAGCCTCGTCTTCATTCTGAACAATTCCATCGGCTATCTTGTGGCACCGGTATTTTACGTGGGGGTGCTGCATGCGGCGATCCTGTCATCACTCGGATTCAGCGATACGCTCGCCAACCTGCCGGAATCCGTCTATCTGTGGATGGTACCAGTTCCGGTCATCGTGGCATGGATCTGGCCGTCAGCCCGGTATCTGCGCAGGCTTCTGATCATCAGTTGTCTGCTGAAGGGGCTGTTCGGCATGCTGGCCGCGGCACTGTTTTTCTTCGCGCCTCCCGTGTGGCTGGCATCTGGAATCATTGCGCATGCTGCGGTTCTGGGGGCGACCGGGGGAGTAACCACGATGTGCCTGTGGGAACTGATCGGACGCGGCATGACGCCGGCCCGGCGGGGCTGGACGCTGGGCGTCACATTCGGAGTCGGGCCCGTTCTGGCCGTACTGGGTTCCTGCCTGTCACAGCTGATTCTGAGCGGAAATTTTCTGGACCTGATCCATGTGAAGCCGGCTGAGGCGCCCTGGAGCTACGTCCTGATGTTTGGAGCCACGGTACCGGCGATGGCGGCGTCAGCTGCGGCAGCCTGGTTCCTGGCGTATCTTCCGGATGCAGAGCTGGTCGCGGAACCACAGCTCTCATTCCGCGGCGTGACCGGCGGCCTGCGTCAGTACTTTACGAACCGACTGATTCTGGTGGCTGTCACCGGATTCCTCCTCACGAGCGCCGGCGGAAACATGATCCTCAACAATCTCGGCTTATATGTTCGCGAAGTCACCGGAGAACTTCCTGAACGGTATACCGGAATCCAGCTGGCACTGCGATTCGGATTCAAGAGTCTGTTCGGGTTCGTGCTGGGCTGGATGCTGGCGCGTCATCACGCGCGGATGCCTGCTCTGGCAACGACGGTCATCTGTGTGGCGGGAATAATCTGGGCACTGGTGGTGCCGGGCAAATGGTATCTGCTGAGCTTCGGTTTTCTCGGTGCCGGAGAACTGTATTACGTCTACTATCTGAACTACATCGTGGGCTGCTCCGAGCCGCAGCGGATGCGCGAAAACACGGCGTATACGAACGTGATCACGATTCTGGTGAGCTTCATGCCGCTGATTTACGGCCGGGTCTCCGATGCGCACGGGGTGAGAGCGAGCCTGTACATCGCGCTGGCGATACTGCTGGTGGGGCTTCTGATCGTGTGGGTGATGCTGCCGCAGCGTCCACAGACCGTCCGAGAAACTCTCGGCCCCGGTGGTCCGCAGGTGTTGTCGGACCAGCGGGACAGCGTTTGCTGAAATCCCCTCTGCCCGGAACTCGGGGACCAGGGGCAGGCCGATCAGGCACGACCAGCATCGATTTTCCACGCCACCGACAGAACGACCCAGCAGCCTGATTCGGGCTGACTCTGCCCGCTGGGCATGTCAGAGCGGCATCCTTCGCCTGAGAACCCGCTCAGCCGGACTTCCCCAGCCACCATTGTGTGCCTGTCTCAGCCGCCGTCTGCTGCTGAGGAAACATCTGCCTTCCAGCGATCGACTTCCTGAAGATACGCTGTCGGTCTTTCAATAATCACTTCCAGACTTCCGGCGTAGACCAGTCCGGAGTTTCCGTCGAGCGATACTGTGGCACCGTCCTCGATCACGTGGTCGCCGATGCGGCCACTCCTGCAGTCGTCGCTGACCGCAAGTTCCCGGCAACCGACGATACAGACTTTGTTGAGCTGACGAGCGACAACGGCAGCATGTGATGTTCGTCCGCCACGTGTCGTGACAACACCGGCAGAGGCTGCCAGCCCGGCGATATCCGCAGTCGAACTGTCGGTGCGAATCAGGATGGCTGAACCTCCGGCTTCCGCCATCCGGACAGCCCGGTTCGGATCAAAGACAGCTTTTCCGACGGCGACCCCGGGACTGGCTGCAATGCCTTTGCCGATGGGCCTGCAGCCTTCTGTGGTGATCACTCGCACCTGCTGGATGGAGTTCAGGTCGTACTCAGCAAGTCTGCTGAGCGCGGCTGCGGGGTCAATCAGTTCTTCAGTGACTTGTTCGCACGCGATTCTGAGTGCCGCCCACGCTGTTCGTTTGGCGTTGCGAGTCTGCAGCAGATAAAGCCGTCCCTCCTGCACAGTAAACTCAAAGTCCTGTGCGTCCCGGAAGAGAAATTCCAGCCGCTCCTGAATGCGACGCAGTTGACCGTGAAGTTCCGGCAGGCGCTGCTGCAGTCCGACAACATCCTGCACAGGGCATCGACCGGAAACGACATCTTCCCCCTGCGCATTGGAAAGAAAATCCAGGTAGAGACCGTTTTCTCCGGTCGCCGGGTTTCTGGTGAAACCCACACCTGAACCCGATGTACTGCCCATGTTGCCGAACACCATGGTCTGGACGGTAACTGCCGTGCCAATCAGGCTGTCCAGGCCGTGGAGCTGGCGGTATGCGACTGCCCTCGTGCTCTGCCATGAACGAAAAACCGCCTGAACCGCGCCGAACAGCTGAGCCATGGGATCCTGCGGGAACGGTTCTCCGAAGCTGGTCTGAAAGTGGTCAAGGAAATCCCGCACAAGTCTCTTCAGTGCAGCCACGTCGAGTTCACTCACCGTCGGCACACACTCGCGCTGCAGATAATCATCCAGAATCCGATCAAACGGATCCGGTTCCAGGCGACAGACGACTTCGGCATAGGCCTGAATCAGTCGGCGGCAGGAGTCCCATGCATGGCGAGGGTTGCCCGTCATTCTGATCAGCGCCGGCAGCGTTCTGTCACACAGCCCGACGTTGAGAATCGTATCCATCATTCCCGGCATCGACGCCGGCGACCCCGAGCGTACGGCAACCAGCAGCGGTCGTCGGTCGCCTCCGAAACTCAGGCCGGACCACTGTTCCACCTGACGGATTCCACGTTGCAGCAGTTCCCGAGTGCCCTCGGGAACCTGTCCTCCGCTCTGCAGACAGTCGCGGCACAGCTGCGTTGGCAGAATGAATCCGGGCGGCACAGGCAGTCCCGCCTCGGCCATCCGCATCAAGTTCGCCCCTTTATTGCCGACAACGTCCGCCACGGCCGGGTGAGATATCGTCGTCGACTGACCGAAAGCGTAAAGCTCCTCACAGGCCTGTTCCAGTGCCATCACAAATTCCTCCCGGCGGCCGCCGACGATCAGCGCCGCAGAACTTCACTCAGAATGTAATCGCGCAGCACCATGGCCGAACGCAGCAAAGCATCCGTGACTTCCTCCAGTTTGCCGGCAATGCCGTTCACGAGATGCCAGTGCTTATAGTCACCCGTGAAAGTCATGATTGCCGCCTGAACCCGGCGGTGAGCTTCATCGGTCTGATGCTCAATCGTCAGAGTCCGGTCCACAGCGGCAAGAAAATCGGCGACCTGTTCACGGGAACTGCCGCGGTGCAGGCATCGAGCGTTCTCAACCGCCTTCAGATATTCCTGGGCTCCCTGCAGGACCAGGCTGGCGAGTTCATTCAGCGAGACAGGCATGGCAGCCACGACGCATTCCGACAGGAGACTCACTCGAAAGATCGCTTCCTCCAGCCCGTCAGCACTGTCATCGGCGGTGACGAGCAGATCGAGCACCGGCCCGGGTGCGTCCCCGCGACTGCGAGCGGCACGGCTTCTGTTGACAAGTTCATCGGCATGATGCTCCCACTTCCTCGCCCGGACAATGATACGTTTCGTGAATTCCGAATCCGATCCGGGGCCTGCCGACAACAACAAGTCTCGAACCGCGAACGACAACTCCACAATCAGCGAAGCATGTTCAGCGGCAACTTCCAGTAATCCCTGGTGGACCGTGTCGATATAGTGCCGCAGTTCGGCACTCACCTTGTCGCGGATCAGGAACTCCGACTGCCCGGCCTGCAGCCCTTCAGATGCCGTCTGCAAAGTGAACTTAAGGAACTCAGCCGTCCGTGCTGTGCCGAGAACATCCGACAGCTGCCCGCCCGGAGGCAATGCCAGTCGTCCTGCCGTCTGCAGGGCATCAAAGACCAGCTGTTCCCCTCCCAGGGAGAGGAATCCTCGATGTCCGAAATTCTGGTCGGCTGCCCAGCGCAGGACCTCGAGACAAATCCGCCGAGGTGCGAATCTTCGCAGCCGTTTACGTGCCCGATTCCAGTCAATCAGGAAGACCAGCCGCGAACCCAGGAAAGTCAAATAGGTCTGGAGATCCGCCGTGTCCCGCGCGTTGAAGGTTCCGAGACACAGGTGGTACAGATTTTCGCTCATGCCTGTGGCTCGTCTGGATACGGTATCCTGCCAGCGTACTGCAAAGCGACTGAAGAGGTTCTGGAAGAACACAAGGCGATCGATGTGAACATCGGAATATGTCAGCGTCACCTGAAGTTCGGCGACATGGATCACAAGCACATGCGCGTCGGTCATACCAATGTCGTTTTGAATCACAAGCCGTTCGCCGCTGCGCGTCGCAGTGGTTCCCAGGCCAGGATGATCGAACTTCAGTTCGCGGGTCTGATTCACTCCGACCATGAACGCGGCGATCAGCGGGCGGTCGCCGTCATGCACTCGGTAAACGCTGGCACCGCCGATAGTTTCAGTGGTCAACTGCCGTTGCAGTCGGTTGAGTTCCTTGTGCAGATCCATGACCAGCAGATGCAGACTATCGCCGGCTTCCCGCTGACCGGACGTCAGCTGACTGAGATACGCTCCGGAAATTCGGTCGTCAGCGAGAGAAGGCGTGTGAGAAAGCAGGAAGTTCAGGCGCTTCTCAGACAGATTCGCAGTTTCGGTGCGGAGGTCTGCCTCTGAGCCTGATTCCGCGCGAACAGGTGCCAGCATGCGACCGACATCGTCGATCAGAAGCTGATGAATCTGCTGAGCCTTCGGCATCACGTAAACGTCCGAACCTTCCTTCAGGCAGCGTTCGATCACGGTGTCCAGTTCAACGTCCGGGACGCCGCAGGCCAGACGCTCCTGACGCAGGTCACAGGCTGG
>SYLK01000163.1 GCA_005809115.1 Planctomyces sp.
CCGACTGCCAGGGACTGGTCAGTGTCGTGGGCGTTCCGTCGATCTCGGCGGGCACTTCGGCATCGATCAGGTCGTAGATGGAGCGGTACGAAAACGCGGCGACTTTCGTAAGGTCCATACCGCCGCGAGTTACCGAACCTGCCACGTCGCCCGTGACAGCCTTTCCCAGGGCCGTGGCGGCGTCCTTTTGTGCGACTGTCAGACTCTCGCTGGTCGCTGATGCCGCCAGTTGATTCCCGTACAGTCGGTAGGCGACGATGAACTGAGCGGCTTCTTCGTCGAGTTCCGCTTCCACGGCGTCGAACAGTTCCGTCATGAGTGCCTGATTCAGATTGATGCGTTCACTGCCGTCGGGCAGCTGGTTACTTTCCCGGCTGGAGACGGTAAAGTAGTCACGCCAGCCGAGATCCAGCACACCGTCGGCATTGTCCGACGGCGGCGATGCCTCGCCGTCATCCTCACCCGGGTCCAGGATTCCGTTGCGATTCGCGTCCTCACCGTAAAACAGGGCCGGTGTCACTCCCTGAATCTGCAGCAGTTCATCAATGGCTCGCATCGGACCGTTTCGCGCCGCATAGGGAACGGCCAGCGCCTGGTAGTCCGCGGACTCGGCACCACCCGGCCGCCGTTCGCTGTCGCTGTCAATCCAGTCCAGAATCGCATTCGCGATGTCCGCCGTCATTCCGGGAATATGCGACAGCGCCAGTTCGGCATCCGTCAGCGGATCGTCATCATCCACGAATTCGACCAGTCGATTCAGATTGAATCGGGAGTTTTCACTGATCAGGCCGAATCGTACGGTGGAACCGCCAGAGGCTTCACCCGGCACCAGAATGGAAAACCGCACCTGGCCGCGGGCAGCGGGTGCCTCGGTCAGCATCCGCCCCTGGAACGTGGCGGGATCATGAAACAGGTCAATCGAACGATCTGCCTGGTACTCCGCGATCCGCGCAGCCGCGAACTCCACTGCGGATTCGGCCAGCATCCGAGCCTCGACGTCCCGTCCGTGCATCATGGCCGCTTCGTACTCGACCTGCATTGCGCCGGAATATGTGTAGGCCGCCAGTGACAACATGGCCACCACCACCGTGACCACGACCAGAATAAATCCCCGACGATGCCGCGACGCCGGGCGGGCGGCAGCGCGGTACGCGGTTGTGCCTCGGGAACAGTTCACAGGTCGGACTCCGCCAGGAGAGGGTCGGCCAGAGGAAGTCTCACGACCATCCGATAAGTGGTCGCGTCCGGTGCGGAAGAACTGTCGGCCGCACTGTCATCGTTCTCACCCGCGTCGGGGAGCACCTGAATCGTCAGCAGGACTTCGATCGCCCCGGGAAGCATTCCCAATTCCGTGCTGTCCCACTCCGGCTGCCACGCGGATCCGTCGAAGTACTGAAACCGGATCTGCGACACTTCCCGCGCGTGAATGTTCGCCGCCGCAATCTGCAGTTCGTCTTCGCCCTCCTGCACGGCCATGCTGAGACCGTACAGATCACCTGTCATCCGCACCAGCCCCGCAGCAGCGCGATCTCCGGAGCCTGCTCGTTCCGCAATGTCTGATGCCAGGCCGCCCGATCCCGTCTCGGCCACAAAGTACCGGATCACCATCAGGTCACCGGTGCGATCGGAAACGGATGTCAGAGACTGAGCGGAAACATAAGACAAATGGCGATCCGGTCGACTCACATACAAAAGCAGATCGGTCTCGGTTCCCACGATTCCGTTCGTATACAGGGACATTGCCTCGGATGGGTCCGCTCCGGAAGATTCGGAAGTCTCGGTGGAACTGCCGGAGTCGCCAGACGTCTCGGCCTCCACCGGGGTCGCGGGCTGCGTTTCCTCAAACACCACGGACTGAACATCACGGCTGATCTGTCTCAAGAGCGTTCTGGCGATCTGCAGCTGTTCGATTTCATCGTGACTGTCGGTCCGCAGACGGAAATAGGCTGTCATGGCCACGTACAGCGCCGACATCAGCAGCGATACCAGTCCCGTGGCCACCAGAACCTCGATCAGCGTAAATCCGCCCCGAGTTTTCCAGTCGCGAGAAGAGTGCCGGGGCCCGGCAGTCCGTCCGGTTCCTGCGTCGCGGATCGCATCGGATGGGCATCGATCCCGCCAGCTGGCGGCAAACAGGCCGCAGACTGATCGTGGCGAGTATGTCGCGAACACCGTCCGGCGCTTCATTCGGCGTCCTCCGGCGCAGCGGCTTCGAGCAGTGCCTGGGGGTCCCGCAGATAACGTACCAGAGAAAACTCGGTGACGATGTCCTCGCTGGCAGCCAGGTACTGCGTGGTCAGCGTGAGCTGCAACAGGCCGTACGTGCCGGATTCCGCCACGTCCAGGCTCCACTGCCATGTTCCTGAACGGTCTGCGCTGTCCAGAGGCTGTGGCGTGACGGTCTTCAGTTCCTGTACCCCGGCCAGAACTTCCGCCATCTGCGATTCACACCGCATGACAGCTTCAGTCTGCAGCCGCGCCAGCATTTCAGCGCGTCTGCCCAGCGACAGGAGCTGCATTATGGCCGTCAGCGATCCCAGAAAAATGGCGACCGAAAGCAGAACTTCCAGCAGTGTCAGCCCCCGCCTGCGGGTCGCCGCCAGCCGCCGCGCCCGCGCAGCAGACCGCGCCGGCACAGCAGATCGCGGCGGCGCAGCCGCTGGACGGGAGCGATGGCTGGACGGGCGCATCATTCCGGCTGCTCCCGGTAGACAGCTGCCAGCCGAACCGCGCCCGTCAGGCCCCGGACCGATATGTCTGCGGTGCGTCCCGACTCATCCATCACCCGAAACGTGCCGTCCGAGGCACTGCCGTCAAAATGAAACGCAATTGGTGCCGACCAGGACTTCGAACTCAGCATGCCAGCGTCCGGGAGTCCGCCGAACCACGCCGGCGACAACTGTTCGGTTGCCTGACGTTCCTCGTCTCCACTGCTTTCGTCCGCTGCCCGCAGCTGGATACCCTCGTTCAGCTGCCCGGACAGACGCAGGTATTCTGAGCTGTCAGAATCATCCGTGACGGAGTTCGCTGTGGATGGTTCGATCTCCTCTGGAAGAACGACAAAGTACTGCCCGTTCACCTCGTAGCGGAACTGGTAGTCAATGCCCGTGTCAATCGCGAATGTCCGGGCTTCTGCCAGGACTTCTCGCACGGATTCAGCTGCCCGGTAAACCTGACTTTCCGCCAGACGGTCCATCAGAGCAGGAGCCGCCAGTCCTGCCAGAGCCAGCAGCAGAGCCAGCACGATCAGCAATTCCGCCAGAGAAAATCCGCGGCGCTGAAGGGGATTTGATTGCGAAGCTGGTCGCTGCATGACCCGGATGCTGCCCTGCCAGAGAGAGGATCGTCGACAGTAAATTCGTGATCGGCATCAGGCCGCCTCCCTGCGTGGCCACGCCCGGCACGCCCGGCAGGTCCCTTCCGCGGCAATCCTGCGCAGTCCTCTGCTAGCGACCAGACTGAGCAGATGTCCAGTTGTTAATGTCATCACCTGAGCCGGCGTCGTCCTGGCCATTGGGGCCGAACGACCAGATTGCCGGTTTGAGCGCGTTGTTGACTTTGCTGTGTCCTTTCCCATCCCATTCGTACTGGAGCACATTGCCCCAGGCATCCACGGGAGGTTCTTCGTAGTAAGGAGGCAGCTGCCCATTCCGGTATGGCTCGGGCGTCACGAATGCCTGCCACGCTTCCTGCCCTGACCCGACGAAATAGGAGGCGTCATGGTCGGTGGCGTACATTTTGGCCACGTTTTCGGACGACTTGATCGTTGCCTGGGTGACGCGGATATTGGCGGTCACCTGTGTGCCGATCAGATTTGGCACGACCATCGCTGCGATGACCAGAATAATTGCGAGCACGATCAGCAGTTCCAGCAGCGTAAAGCCGGCGCGGCTGTGGCCGCATGCGCGCTGCTGAATCATCCTTCTTCCGGTCATAACAGAACCCTTCCTGCAACAGTTTCTCGAGCGACTCGCGGCAGCCTGTCTGCTGCCGGCGGGCCACGAACAGCCCATTGAATGTGAAGAATTTGCCGAAATCCGGCTGAATTTCAGAGGACACCACGGTTTCAGCGGAATGACCTCCGAAGCCGGAAATTGCTGACGTGATTCTGGTTATTGTGACATAGACGACATATTGAGGACAGGCAGGAGCAGGGCTGCAATCACGAACGTCACGATTACCGCCATGATCATGAGGAGGACGGGTTCGAGCAGGCGCACGGCCATGTCGATCCGGCGGCCGGTGCGCTTCTCCAGATTATCTGCCACACCGATCAGAACATTTTCCAGGTTGTTGGCTTCTTCACCCACGGCAATCATTTCGACCAGTTCCCGGGAAAACTGTCCGCTGGCGCGGAGCGGAACGGCCAGTGACTGGCCGCTGCTGACATGATCGGCGGCATTCCCGATGGCCTCGGCGAGGATCACGTTTCCGCAGGCGTCCCTGGCAATCCGCAGGGCCTGCAGGATGGGAACGCCGTTTCTGAGCAGCGTTCCCAGCATGCGGCAGAAGCGGGCCACGGCCAGATTCTGCAGGATGGGACCAAGCCCCGGCGCCCTGAGCCGGAACTTGTCGAGCTGCCGCGCGCCGTCTGCTGTGTTGAGCCAGGTGACCAGGCCCGTGATGGCTGCCACGAGGATGACCAGCATCACCAGCCACCACTGCTGAAACAGATCGCTGATTCCCAGCAGCGCTGACGTGGCCCACGGCAGAGTCCCCTGAGACTTCATTCGGGCAAAGATGGCGGCGAACTTGGGGACAAACCAGACCATCATCACGGACAC
>SYLK01000164.1 GCA_005809115.1 Planctomyces sp.
CTGCCGTGCCACTGACTGCCGTGCCACTGACTGCCGTGCCACTGACTGCCGTGCCACTGACTGCCGTGCCACTGACGGCCGTGCCGCTGACGGCCGTGCCGCTGACGGCCGCTTTGGGAGGACCTCCGGCCATTTCTGCCGTGATTGCCGTCAGCAGGCGTCGGGCTTCCCGATGGCGCGGCATCCGGCGCACAGCCTGATCCAGATGCACCCGCGCCTCATCCTTCAGGCCGAGCGTGTACAGCGCACTTCCAAGCTGCCAGCGTGCTTCGGGATGCCGAGGCTTCAGCGCGACGGCATGCCGCAGATGGGTCACCGCTCGTTCCGTGCTTCCCTGCCCCGCCAAAGCAGCCCCCAGATTGTACCGCACCGTGAAGTCATCGGGCTGCAGCGAAGCGGATCGCTCCAGCAGTTCGGACGACCGTTCAAACTGTCCCAGCATGCCCACGGCCGTTCCCAGGTCGCGCAGCACTTCCGCGTTGTCGGGAGCCCGGCTCAGTGCCAGCTCCAGTTGCTCCACCGCAGCAGCAGGCTGTCCTGCACGCAGCAGCGCATTGCCCAGATAGAGTCGCGCGTCGGCCAGCTGCGGATCCATCTCCACAGCCGTCTGCAGAGCCGAGAATGCTTCCGGACGGCGACCGAAATCCAGCAGCACCCGACCCAGAGACACAAACCCGGACGCGGTGTTCGGCATGTAACTGGCCAGATGGGTGTAACTGCGGATTTCTTCGGTGAAGGCAAACGGCGCGTACGCTTTCGGATGCACCAGCCGGAAGGCAGAAGCGCGCACGCGCAAGTCCGCCATCACCGGTGAGAGGTCAATCGCCGGTGGCGGCAGTGGATCCTCAAAGTCCGCCCGGTCCGCCTTCAGCTGCGGAATGATGGCCATGAAGAAGATCACCCAGGCAAATATGATCGCCGGGCGTGCTACGCGCCACTCGGGGATTCTGACTGACGCCCATGCCTGCTGCAGACGCCGACTGACACGATCGCAGGTCGGTACCAGCAGATTGACCAGCGGCACGGCCAGGATTTTGTCAAAGTAAGACGGCTGGTGGATCATTCGCAGGGCGATGTACGCCGCAAAAATACTCATGCCATACAGCATGCCGAACAGAATCCGGCCGACTGCCGTCGAAGGCGACGTCATGGGATCCGTCACAAGCAGTGTCAGTCCCAGAAATACGGCGGCATCAAAGGGATGTGGCGCCACCGTCGTGCCGAGCATGATCCCCGTCGCCCCGTGCAGCAGACACAGCACCGCGGCTGCACTGAACGTGATCATTGTCGTGGAAAACAGATACTGAACCACCAGTCCCAGCAAAAAGATCACTTCGTAGAAATGCGGTGCAGGGTAAAACGACCAGATCAGATCAAGTCCGTACGTCAGATCCACGGTATTCGTGACCATCAGAATCACCGCCGTCACGGCCAGCGGAAAGGCCGACGGATTGAAGATATGCGAGCGACGGCCATTCCGTTCCCACGTGAGGAATTCCTTCGCCAGATACGCAAACGCGACCACCACCAGCTGCAGATAGAACACCTCATCGTGAAACCACAGAAACAGATTGATGCTGAAGATGACAGGAAAGGGCGCCAACCGCAGTCGCCATGGCCTGCCCCGCGTGATGGCCAGACACATTTCGAACAGATAGGCGAAGGCGATCTGCCCGGCAATCAGCGGAGCGCGACGTCCCACCTCGTCCCAGTAACAGCTCCAGTACACATAGATGCACAACTGCAGAACCAGTTGTACCGCATGCGGTGGCCGAATCTCGGTCTGCAGCCGCTGCTGCCGCAACCGGCCGGATCGCCAGAGCCACAGCAGCCAGACGGCAAACAGAATTCCCGAAATTGCCAGAGAGACCATCGGCATACAGCTGCTCACCAGTCAGGCCCGGAAAGTGCTGTCCTCTCACCTGGCCGGGGCCACACGACATTCTGAAATCAGGCACAGCGGGTCGGTTCCCGGCCTGACACGACCAGGAACCGATGCGGAACCACGATGCTACACCTGCTGCAGCCTGCAGTCAAACTCTGGATTCCGCACGAAGCGCAGGTTGCGCCGGAAATGGAATTCACCGCGCACAGACCGCACGGTCCGTCCGCGAGTCACCTGACCCCGTCCGCCAGCAGTGTCCATTGAGGTAATGAATGAATTGAGAGGGTAACAAAAGTTCATGTTGTCGCAGAATGGAAAGCATCGTAGACTTGCGGCCCGCCTGTCTCACCCTCCCTGTTCGAAGTCGCCTTCCGGTGAACCGCATGTTCCCGAATGCGGAATTCATCCACGTACAGTTATGGAGGACGATTCTCGTGGTCCTGCGAATTGCCGCGGTGATGACAACGGTTTTGCTGATCGCGACGGGCTGCTGCTGTCATGCGGCAGACGGTGTCGGTGGGCAGACTGCGTCGCCGGTGTTGAAGTCTGGCGGTTTCGGCAGCGACTGGTCGGGATTTGGCTGCGGCCTGAGCGGCAATCCGTTTACGGCAAGTGACAATCCGTTCGTGGAGAGTCAGCTGCAGCCGGTGGTCCTTCCGGACGGCTCGTGGCCTGAGACTCGCACGGCTGAGCAGGTGTCAGGCGCGGCTGCTATGGCAGGTGCGGTGGTGGGAGCAGTCGCGGAGGCGGTTGGCGAAGATGGACTTTCCACGGCGCAGGCGGACCTTCCGGCATCCGACCAGTCGGCACAGATCTCGCAGGTGTCCTTTGAGACGTCGCCTGCTGCGGAAATTATCGGCCGGCGGGGAAACGTGACGCTGTTGCCCGGTCAAGTGCCTGCCCAGGTGGAGGTTCCCGGAAAGTTGGAATTGTCGCCGCTTGGGGCACCGAGCGTCGAGCCGTCGGCGGCGCCGATCATTGTTTCGGAATCGCAGCTGACACACGAAATCATCGCGGATCGACGGGCTTCCGTTGAGGAGCAGACCGATCTTGCCGAAGAACTGAAACAGCAGCTGTTGCGCAGTTTTCAGCGTGCCGCGGACAATCTGACTCAGAAGGCCGAGGTCGAAAAGAAGATCGCCGAGCGCAAGGCGGAAATGGAAAGCGGTCCGGCACTGATTGCTGAATACCGTGAACAGCTGACGCAGCCGCCACCGAAATCTGAGCCGGAGTATCCCGAAACGGCATCTGTGGCGGAACTCGATCAGCTGCAGCTGCTCGACGACGACAAGGCGGCCGAAGCACGGCAGAATCTGGTGGCGTGGGAAGAGACGGCGAAACTCCGCGCCGAACAGAAGACACAACTGCCGTCACTGATGGAGACAGTGCGGGGAAAAATCAAGGACGCTGAGGCCGCCGCTGCCGCCATGGCAGGCGACTCTTCGGTTTCTGGAATTGCTCACCGAACGGAACAGGAAGCACAGCTGTTGCTGCTGCGTGCACAGCTGGAACTTCATCGCGTGGAACAGCTGCGATACGAAGCGCTGAAGGAGTTGTTTCCTCTGCAGAGGGACTTGCTGACACGGGCGAAGGTTTCGGCCGAAAAACGTGGCGAATTGTGGAAAACGGTGCTGGCTGATGCACGCCGTGCGGAGAGTGCCCGGCAGGCTGAGGAAGCTCGCATCAAGCTGCAGAATGCCCATCCCACGCTGCACGATCTGGCTGCGTTTAACTCGGTTCTGACTCAGCGGCGCAACGAGATGCAGGAATATCTCAGGACTCGTGAAACCGAATTGTCCGGCGTCAGTGCGATGCTGAAGAATCTCGATCAGAAATTCAGCAGCGTGACGGAAAAGGAGCATCGTGCCGGACTGACGACAGCCGTGGGGATGCTGCTGCGAAGCCAGCGAAACCACCTGCCGAATCCTGACGAATACCGACGGAAGCAGCATCAGGCGGAACAGGAGATCGTGCGGCTCCAGACGGAACAGATGCAGCTGGAAGACGAACGCGGGGGACCTGGAGACATTCAGACCCAGGTCGATGCTGCGCTCAGTGTCGCGGAGTCCGGGGCCACCGCTGCCGATGAGCTGAAGTCGATGACTGTGGAACTGCTGAGCGACCGCCGGCGGTACCTTGATGATCTGCTGGCGGACTACGACGCTTGTCTGCAGACGCTGGGTGAAACCGATGTCGCCTGCCGCAGACTGGTGGCGAAGATTCGGGACTTTCAGGGTTATATTGACGAACGCGTTCTGTGGATTCGCAGTGCACCACCGGTCGGGGCCACCGCGATGGGCCGGATCTGGACAGGCACTCACGCGCTGGTCTCACATCGGCAGTGGCAGCCTCTGGGCGAATTTCTGCTGCGCGATGCTGGTATCGCCTGGCCGGTCTATGTGCTGCAGTCCGTCTTTTTTTCGATCATCCTCGGACTGAATCGAACCGGGCGTCGCTTCGTCGCCCGTCTGGGGCAGACAGCCCGGAAACAGCCGGACTCCGGAATTCCCTCAATGCTGCTGGCCGCGGGAACAACCATCGTGATGGCCTCGGCCTGGCCGTCGCTGCTGTGGTTTGCCGGATGGCGTATTTTGCAGGCCGAACTGACTCTGGCCACTGCCCTGGGTGATGCCCTCAGATTCTGCGGCGGGGCACTCTGGCTGGTGGATTCGTTTCGGACGCTCTGTCGCAAACACGGAGTGACAGAGTCGTTCCTGGACTGGCCGCAATCCATTGTGCGAAGTCTGCACAGGAATCTGCTGTTCTATATCGCTGGCGGAATCCCTCTGATCGGTATGTTCGTGACTGCCGGCAAAC
>SYLK01000165.1 GCA_005809115.1 Planctomyces sp.
GACCGAAGTTCTGGCCGGAACCCGGGATCACCGTCCGGCACTGGTCGAATGGAATCTGCAGCGCGATGTGGGCATGACCTGCGGGGGCGTGGTGAAGCTTTTCTTCGAATCCACGAATTTCAAGGACTGGCATATTGTGATCTTCGGGGCCGGCCATGTGGCCCAGGCGATGATCCGGTGTCTGCTGAGTCTGCATTGCCGGATCACCTGCATCGATCCTCGCCCGGACTGGCTGAATCAGCTGCCGGAATCCGTGAAGCTCCAGGCAGTCCTGGCGGAAGAAATGGCGGTCGAGGTACCTCGGATCCGTCGGACCGACTACGTTCTGTGCATGACCATGGGGCACCGGACCGATCGTCCGGTGCTGGAAGCCATTCTCCGCAGCGAGTTGACGTTGCCGCACCTGGGCGTGATCGGGAGCCAGGCAAAACGCAAAGTGCTGGTGCGCGAACTGGTGGCCAATGGAATTCCGCCGGACCGAGCGGAAGAATTTCGCTGTCCGATCGGACTGCCGCTGGGGACCAACGAACCCGGCGAGATCGCGATCAGCGTGGCCGCCGAACTGATTCAGTGCCGGGATGCCGCCACTCCCTCTGTTTCCCCATCTGACAAGGGCTGAACGCATCGCCTGCGTACCTGCGATTCCTGAGCCACGACCGAATTCCTGAGCCACGACCGACAGGGAGTGTATCCGCGGAGGACATGACGGGAATCGCAACGCTCCCGCGAGCTTGTCTGAATACCGTACGACCGATCATTCCGGGAGCGCGAAGCTCCTGCTGAACCGCGGAAAACAGGCAGGTTTTGAATTGTCATGGCTCGGCACGAGGCTCGCTCTCCCGGTATTCTGATAGACTTCTGGAGGCGGCCGCTTCTGGAGGCAGCCGCAGCAAAGTCCGCCTGTTCGACTCGGTCCAGATTCCCACGGCCCTGCGCCGTGGATGGTCGTTCGTTCTGCAATCGCATCAATCTGACAACAGGAGACAGGATCATGGCAAAAAAACGCTCGCGCAAGAAGTCTTTTCCCACGGATTGGGTCAGGCTGCTGGGAGCAGACGCGATTGAGGCGGCATGGGATGACGCGGTTGCGGATGCGTACGATGACGACGAGCAGTGGAGCGGCATCATGGATGCCATCGTCAACGAGCTGCAGTTTCCCTTCTCCGCAAGAGTGATGGGGCTGGATTTGTCCGTCGTGGACGCGGAGCAACCGAAGGTGGGCCGGGGACTGGATCTCATCGTGGAACTGAACGGCCAGCAGCATCGCATCGAAGCGCGATCGGTCGAACTGGTGCCCCCACTGCCGGCGGGGGCGGAGTATCTGGCGGCGTATGTGACCCGCAGTTAAGTTGAAGGCGCTCCCCGGGTTTCTCACTCTCACGGAGAGTCGGGGCAGGTTGGCGTAGAGGCTCACAGCTGGAGGTATTCATGGCGAAGCGAGCAGCAGGAGCTGTTCCCTACCCGCGAACAGTGCAGGACGCGATGGCCGCTCTGGAAATCACCGTGGGCAGGCAGACGAAGGAAAAACTGGCTGCGGCACTGCTCGATCTGGCACGAAATGATCAGTCCGTCCGGCGAAAGCTGGAACTTCGATTCGCTGTCAAAGTGCCACCCATCGGTCTGGTCGCAGCCACACGAGAGGCCATCCTGGAAGCGACGGATTTTGACGAACGCGACATGAACACCAATTTCGAAATCGACTACGAGGCTTATGAAACGGTTCGGCGGAATTTCAAACGGCTGATCAGGCTGGGACAATTGACCGAGGTCATGGAACTGGCCCGCGAATTGATGAAGGATGGCAGCTATCAGGTGGAAATGAGTGACGAAGGGCTGATGTCGATGCAGATCGAGGAGTGTTATGGACTGGTCGTAGCTGCCGTTCAGAAAGCCCGTCTGCCGGCGGAGCAGGTTCTGACCTGGTGTGATGCAATGGTCAAGGAGTCTCGCGGGGGACTGCTGAACACGGCGGAAATTGAGTCCCTGCGAAAGCTGGTCATGCGACGCAAACTGTCATCACCGTGAGAAATAAATCAGGATCCCGATGCGGAACGCCATGCAGATGGAGAGGATCAGTAAATGAGTGAATACCGGTTTGTGCATTTTCTGGCGCTTGACAGGCCGCTGGATGAAGCCGCGATGGAATTCATGCGGAATCAGTCAACGCGAGCGAAAATCACTCGGTGGGAGTTCACGAACGAATATCATTTCGGCGACTTTCGCGGCGACGACCTGATAATGCTCCAGCGCGGGTATGATGTGCACCTGCATTTTGCAAACTATGGCATCCGCAAGCTCGTCATTCGAATTCCCGGCGGATTACCTTGTGCCCCGAACCTGTTCGAACGGTTCTGTCCGGATCACGGTGTGACCTGGCATCCCGACACGACCGGCTCGGACGACACGGGCGGCTCGGGCGGGAGTCTCGAGATCAGCCCGGAGGGTGATGGAAGTTCGTGGGACGGTTACATCGACGGTCTTTCAGACCTGCTTCCCGCCATTGCGTCTGCCCGCGAGCTGTTGATGCAGGGAGATCTCCGTCCACTGTACATCGCATGGCTGGCGTGTACTTATGGTGACATCCTGGAGCCGCCGGTTCCGGCCGGTATGAAATCACTGCCGAAGGCGTTGCTCGAGATGGCCCGATTCTATGAAATCGACTCCAGCTTGCTGGAAGCCGCGGCCGAACGTTCGCCCGATGATGCTCCGCCTGGCGCTGATCAGAAGTGCCGAATCCGGGACTGGCTGAATTCCAGGTCGGGTGATGAAGCCAGAGACCTCGCGTTCAGGCTGATGACTGAAGACGCGGCCGGAATTCGGACCGATGTTCTGGCGAAGATTCGGGAACAGGCCGGACCAGTGGACTGGCCGGTCGCCGAACCATCGCGAACCCTGGCAGTGCTGTATGAGGAGGCAGAAAGTCTGGCTGCGCGTAAGATTGAGCTTGCCAGAGCGGAGGCGGCGCGCCGGCACGCGGAGCGGATCGCGCAGCTGGCTGCCGATCCGAAGAAGGCGATTGCACACGTCAAGAGCCTGGTGGCACGGCGTTCAACCACCGATTACGAACTCGCCGCGAAGGAACTGGCGGACCTTCGCGACGCACTGGACTCGGCCGCTGGCAGGAGACAGGTCGCCAATGCGGTCGCGAGCCTGCTCCGCGAGTATCCAGCACTCAACCGCCTGAAGTCTTCGCTGCGCAAGTACGGGCTGATACCGAAACGGTAACGATTCCCACAGAGGCTCCAACGCCTCTCCGCGACGCGGCCACTCTGCTATGCAGCCGCGCGTACGACACAAACCGAAACCAGCCAGCCGGTCCACACGCAGGAATCGCGAACGACGAACGTGCTGTTCCCGGGGATCACACCCAGACACTCCGGCACCCCCGACTGCGGGCCTCGAAACGGCTGAAAACGCAGGCGAACCACGTGCTGTGCCCAACGCCACCTGACCGCAGGCAGTCTTCGTGGCGGCCGGCGAACTCCGCAGCAATCTGCTTGAGTAGTTCAGGGTCAAAGATTCGGACTGATTCCGATAACGACCCCGGCCATGCGAGACCAACTCCCAGTTTCTTCTGGACCTTGTCGAGTGCCGATGCCTGCTGCAGTGATCGAAGGGCGCCTATAAAGGTACATGGTACTGTTGGTTCTGTTGCCACCTGTGCCGCTCCGTATGCACCTGCCATCGGTCAGCCGGAATCCGGAGACCCCCTGCGCGTGAGGATTCGCCGGGTCCTGAGTATTGCGCGAGCGTACGGACACGGGACGCTGGTTCTCGGCGCCTGGGGCTGCGGTGTTTTCCACAATGATGTCCAACGGACCGCTGACGACTTTCGGCAGGCACTGCAGAGTGAGTTCCACGGATCGCTCGGTGATGTGGTCTTCGCGATTACCGACTGGTCGCCGGAGCGGAAATACCTGGGCCCTTTCCGGGACGTGTTCACTCCGAGTGACACTTGATGTGGCTGAAGACAACTTCAAGGCAGGTCTCGCTGATGGGGGGCAATCATGGACCCGAAGGTTGTTCAGGCGGTGGTGGCTCCGGTGATCCTTTTTGATCGGCCTGTCGCACCTCGTGCAGCCGCGGCTTTGGGTGCGATTTTTCGACCTGGCCAGACAGACCGGAGTCGCCGCGTGGATAATCCCGATGGACACGCTGCCGATCGGCGTCATTCTGATTGTGGGACATAACGTTTGGGTGTGGGACTGGCCGCTGGCACTGACCGTGGCCGGCTGGGCGATGACGATCAAGTGCACGCTGTACCTGCTTGTCCCACACACCGCAGACCGCGTGCTGGACCGAAACGTGGCAAAAACTTCGCGCGGGTACCAGGCTGGAGATAGGCGTGCAAATCGGACCCACTTCGGGAGAGAAATAGGCGCGTAAAACGGACCCACCGCAGTAGACGGTAGAATCTGCCTGTTTTTTGGGCAGATTCGAGGTCAGGGATGTTGACGGTGGACGATTACGGTC
>SYLK01000166.1 GCA_005809115.1 Planctomyces sp.
GACGGGGTTCCGGAGGAGGGACGCATGACGCTGAAAGCCGCCGAACTGCCGGATGGTGGCTTTGGCTTTGAGTACTGCTGCGGCCGCAGTTTTGCCGTGGACAACGTTCTGATCGAACAGCGCCCGCCGGACAGCCTGCAGACCGAGACCGAAAAAGCCCTGGCGGAGCTGCATCGGAAAAAACGGATGGAGCTGGAGGCGGCGATCCAGGACCTTGAGGCGCAGCGACCGAAGCCCGTGGGGCAGCTTGCCCTGGTCAGTGACCTTTCGGGAGAACCGCCGGCAGTCCGAATGCTGACTCGCGGCAGTTACAAGACACCGGGTGAAGAAGTTCAGGCGGCAGCGCCACGCGTCGTGTCCGACGAGACCAACGTGGCTGAACTGTCACGGTTGCCTGGCACGGGCAGTCACACCACCGGCCGTCGTCTGGCGCTCGCCGTCTGGCTGACCAGACCCGACTCTCGTGCGGCGGCACTCCTGGCCCGGGTCACCGTCAATCGCTGGTGGCAGCATCATTTCGGTGCCGGAATTGTTGCCACACCCGACAATCTGGGCTATTCCGGTGCTGCTCCCACACATCCGGAACTGCTCGACTATCTGGCGCTGCAGCTTTCGGGCGGTGGCTGGAGAGCGAAGGCCGTGCATCGACTGATGCTGAATTCCGCAGCGTTTCGTCAGGTCAGCACTTCCCGGCCCGACGGGGAAGCGCGTGATCCTCAGAATCTGCTGCTGTGGAAATACCCGTTGCGGCGTCTGGACGCGGAGGCGATCCGCGACGGCATGCTGGCCGTGAGTGGTGAACTGGACCGGACGATGTTCGGCCCATACGTTCCGACGGAGCGCAACGCCGAAGGCGATGTGGTTGTCCCGGAACGAAAACCGGGGGCAGCTCGACGCAGCGTGTACCTGCAGCAGAAGCGGACGCAGGTGACCGGGATGCTGGACACCTTTGACGCTCCCTCGATCGTGTTCAATTGCACGGTGCGTTCCCGAACGACAGTTCCGCTGCAGTCGCTGAAGCTGCTGAATTCGGAATTTGTGCGTCTGCGAGCGCGAGCACTGGCAGCCCGTGCCGGCGAATCTTCCGATGAACTTCCCGACCGAATTCGGGCGATTTTCCGGCAGGTCCTGGGACGTGAGGCAACGGAAGATGAATTTTCCGCGAGCCGGCAGTTTCTCGAAACGCAGCCATCCCGTTACCAGGGGCTGGCTGACGCTGAGGCGCTGGCATGGACCGATTTTTGTCAGATGATGTTTGCTTCCAGCGCATTTCTTTACGTTGAGTAACCGGACTATCGCGTATGACCCCGGATCCTCAGTTTTCCTGCAATCGTCGCGCGATTCTGGGTCGCACGGGCACCGGCATCGGCCTGCTCGCGCTGACACATCTGCTGCATCAGGAGGGGATCGGAGCCGCACCCAATCTGCCCTCCGGCCGACGCCGCGTGCCCCACTTCGCCCCCACGGCCGATGCCATCATCTGCCTGTTCCAGCATGGGGGACCCAGTCAGATGGACCTGTTCGATCCGAAACCGGAACTGACCCGATATCATGGGCAGAAGTACCAGGGAAATCTGGAGATTCATTTTCCGAACCAGGCCGGCAACGTGCTGGGATCGCCGTTTCGCTTCACGCCGCACGGACAGTCGGGTATTGAGCTGAGCGAAGTCCTGCCCCACACAGCCGGGATCGTGGACGACATGACCCTGGTACGCAGCGTGACCACGGATTCCGTGGATCACGAATCGGCACTGCGCCTGATTCACAGCGGGAAGTTTCAGGCCGGTTATCCCACCTGGGGCGCGTGGGTCAATTATGGACTGGGAACTGTCAATCAGAACCTGCCCGCCTATGTCGTGCTGACGGATCCGGCGGGAATGCCGGTCGACAACGTGCGAAACTGGACGTCGGGCTGGCTGCCTGCCGAGTATCAGGGAACCACGTTTCGGTCGGGTGATTCACCGGTGCCGAATCTCAGGACGCCGGCTGAAGTCACTCCGGCGGCGCGAAGCGAACAGCTGAACCTGCTGAACCGGCTCAACACGAGCCATGCGCAGCGCTATCCGGGCAATGCCGAGCTGCAGGCCCGGATCACCGACTTTGAGCTGGCCGCGCGAATGCAGACCACCGTTCCGGATGTGCTGGATCTGTCACAGGAAACCAGATCCACTCAGACCATGTACGGAATGGACAATCCGGTCACGGCCGAGTATGCCGCGCGGTGTCTGATTGCTCGTCGCCTGATCGAGCGTGGCGTCAGATTCGTGCAGTTGTTTCTGGCCGGGCAGCCCTGGGACACGCACAGCCGGAATGCCGCTACGCTGCGAACGAACTGTGAGCGAATTGATCAGCCCAGCGCCGCCCTGGTCAGAGATCTGAAACAACGGGGGCTGCTGGATCGGACACTGGTCATGTGGGGTGGAGAATTCGGTCGCCTGCCGATTTCCCAGGGAACTGATGGTCGAGATCACAATCGCCATGCCAATTCGCTCTGGCTGGCTGGTGGCGGGATGAAATCCGGGTATGTTCACGGTCGGACGGACGATTTCGGCTATGCGGCTGTGGACGACGTTGTGACGGTGAACGACTTGCACGCCACACTGCTGCACACTCTGGGACTCGATCACCAGCGGCTGACGTACCCGCACGAAGGCCGTTCCGGCAGTCTGACGGATGTGGCGATTACCAGGGCTCGCTCGATCACACAGCTGCTGAAGTCGACTCTGGCCGGGACCGCCTGAGTACGGTACCATGCCAGTCAGAAGTCGTGATGGCACATGCATCACGCTGCTGAAAGCCTCCGAAGTCGGGTACTTCCGAAAACACTGCCGCCCGGTGACGGATGCGAGAGAACCATTCCTGAAGAGAGCGAAGCACGGTGCTGAATTTATTTCCCACTCCCGGTGAAAGGCGCCCACCGACGCGACGTCAATGGCTCAGAATGTCGGCCATGGCGGCCGGTGGGGTCTCGAGTCTGGTCAGTTCCGCTCCGGCATTCCCGAGTCTGACCGGATCTCGGCCGGCCAGTGCCCGCAGCTGCATCTCGATATTTCTCTGCGGCGGTCCGTCACAACCGGATTTGTGGGACATGAAGCCGGAGGCGCCCGTCGGCATTCGCAGCGAATTTCAGCCGATTTCCACGAGCGTGCCGGGAACCCTGTTTGGTGAACTGATCCCGCAGGTGGCGCGGCACGCGGACAAGCTGGCGCTGATTCGCTCGATGACGCATTCGGATAACGGGCACGATGGCGCGATTGTGCACTCCCTGCTGGGGCAGCTGCCGCCGGTCCCCGGGCAATTGTACGTGGCACGCAGCGATCATCCCGGTCCTGGAGGAATTCTGCACCGGGTTCTCGGTTCCACCGGACCGCTGCCGGCCTGGGTCATCCTGCCACGGACTTTTGACACGAGTGCGCCTCCCTACAAGGGGCAGTCCGGCGGGTTTCTCGGTCCTGGTTTCGACCCCCTCGTTTTTGACAAGGAGCGCCGGGGTTCGCTGACAGAAGCTCCGCTGAAAATCGGATCGCTGGAACTTCCGGGCGAAATCGACGGCGCGCGGCTGGCTCGGCGACAGGCGCTGCATCAGTCTGTCGGCCGCTCCCTGGATGGCGCCGCGGGACTGCGGAGCGATGAGTTGTTTGAGCAGGCCTGGGGGCTGCTGGCCACGTCGTCCACCCGCGACACATTCAGTCTGGAGCACGAGTCCGCCCGGACTCGTGATCGCTATGGGCGAAACGAATACGGTCAGAGTCTGCTCATGGCGCGCCGCCTGGTCGAAGCGGGTGTTCGATTCGTCAACGTGTTCTGGACGTTCTTTGACACGAAGGGCTGTCAGTTCAACCTCTGGGACAATCACGGTGTACCGAACGATGTCTGTGGTGTTGACGGGCAGCTCACCGGCCGTCAGCAGCTGACGCACCGATACTGCACTCCGTCTTTCGATCAGTCGTTTTCCGCCCTGCTCGAGGACCTGACCGACCGGGGAATGCTGTCTGAGACGCTGGTGGCCGTGTCGGGAGAATTTGGTCGGACCCCGAAAATCAATGCCACCAGCGGCCGCGATCACTGGGCTCATTGTTACACGCAGCTGCTGGCGGGAGGCGGCGTGCAGGCGGGCAGTATCTGGGGCGCCAGTGATGTGCAGGGTGCCTATGTGCAGGATGCCCCCGTGACTCCCGATGATTTTGCCGCCACGATCCTGTATGCGTTCGGACTCGAACCGGAAACCACTGTACCGGACCAGAACGGTCGACCCGTGCGGATTTCCACCGGGCATCCCGTCACCGCGCTGTTCTGAACAAGCTGACTCAAGCTGTCTTCTGCAGGACGAACCATGACCATCCCGAAGAACGGCGCCTGTGGGTCAATCATCCACGGTCTGAGTCGGCGTTCCCTGCTGGGCTGCGCCGGAACCCTGATGGCCGGTGCCAGCTGTGGTCTGGGGCAGCTGCTGACGGGCGCGGGTGCCGTGGCGGAACAGCTGCGATCGCAGCACCGCCAGGTGCTGAACATCTTCCTGCACGGCGGTGTGAGCCAGCTGGAAACCTGGGACCCCAAACCCGGTACCGATACCGGCGGTCCGTTTCGGGCCATTCCCACGTCGGTACCCGGGATTCATATTTCCGAACTGCTGCCGCACACGGCCGGGCAGATGCATCGCCTGGCGATCGTTCGCAGTCTGGACACCCGCAACAACGACCACGCGCGGGGTGTCGTCGAGATGACGACCGGCCGCAGGGAGTCCTCGGGAACCGACTATCCGCACCTGGGCGCCGTGGCCTCGCGCTCCCTGGCTCCCGCCACGCTGACTCTGCCGGCACATATCCTGATTCGCAGTTCTCCCGGGAAACGCAATGTGGAGTCCGAGTTCCACAAGGCGGCATATCTGGGCGCCAAATATGCCAGCGTGGCCATGTACGACGGCAAGCCGCCACAGTACACCAGTCGACCGGAATCTCTCACGATCGAATCGGATGAACGCCGGAATGCGATCCGCCGGAATCTGAGCAGTCGCTTCGCCGGAAGACGCCGGACGGCGGACACGGAGGCGTTCAACTTTTCCTACGATCAGGCGCGGGATCTGCTGGCACAGCGGGACGTGTTCGACGCCAGTCGTGAATCCGCCGCCGACCAGCAGCGCTACGGCACCAGTGAATTCGGCCGGCACTGTCTGCTGGCCCGACGGCTGCTGGAACATGGAGTTCCGTTTGTGCAGGTCAATCACGCCGACTATGACACCCACCACGAGAATTTCGACTTTCACATTGAGCAGCTGGGCGAGTTAGACCTTACGTTCGCCACCCTGCTGGGAGATATGGCAGACCGCGGGTTACTCAATCACACCCTGGTCTGCGTGATGAGTGAATTCGGGCGAACGCCGACCATCAACCGGA
>SYLK01000167.1 GCA_005809115.1 Planctomyces sp.
AAAGAAGTGCCGTGCCATCCAGCTGGAAGAATTCGTGTCTTCAAAAGGGTACGTGTGCTGCCGATGGCAGAAAATATGAACCAGCAGTCGACCGTCCGGTCGGAGCCAGCCAGCGATCCGTTCCATCAGCAGAGCGTGATTGCGCACATGTTCAAACATCTCCACGGACACGACCCGGTCATATCTGCGGTTGGTCTGAAATCTGCTGATGTCACACGTCTCGACAATCAGATTCGACAGACCTCGCCGTAACGTTTCGGCGGTAATGTACTCCCGCTGTGACCTGGAATTCGAATTGGCGTGAATCTGACTCCGCGGAAACCGTTCGGCCATCCACAGGCTGAGCGATCCCCAGCCGCAGCCGAGTTCGAGAAGGTGCTGTCCGTCCGCCAGACCGGCATGCTCCGAAGTCCGCCGCAGCGCTTCGGCTTCAGCGGCGGCGAGCCCGACGGCATCACCCGCGAAATATCCGCAGCTGTATTTCCGGTGCGTCCCGAGAACGTACTGAAAGAACTCCGGAGGCAGCTCGTAATGCTGTTCATTCGCCTTTTCGGGAAGCACCGCGATCGGGCCGCCGCGTGCCTGGGCCAGAAATTCCCGAAGTTCGTCAGCCGCCGCTTCAGGCGAACGATGATTCAATTGAGTCAGCCGCCTGTGCAGCAGCCTCCGAATACCTGCCCGGATGAAGCAGTCCGGCAGCAGTCTGCGCTCAGCCAGGCTCAGCAGGGCCGTTGTCATCCGGCGTGATGCGGTCCTGGGGAGCCGTGCCCTCGTGGTGCTCAGCGATTCAGAAGATTGCGGGCGATCAGGCCCGGTCTGCAGAGACTTCCGGTGTCGCTCAGTCTCTGGCTGTTTGTCGGCAGAAGTCATTGGCCGGCGTCCGGCATCAGCGGAGACCCGGGAGTGGCCCAGACCGCCTGGACAACACCGGTGGCACGTTCGAGGAAAGCCGCTTCGCAGTAACACAGGTAGTATCGCCACATCCGAATAAACCGCTCGCTGAATCCCAGCTGGCGGACACGATCAAGCTGTGTGTGAAACCTGGCATTCCAGTGACTCAGGGTCCGAGCATAATCCAGGCCGAAGTCTCTGAGATTCAGCAGCCTGAGTGACGTCCCGCAACTGGCGCACAACTGCAGTTCCGTCACGGACGGCAGATAACCTCCGGGAAAGATGTATTTCTGGATAAAGTCTACGGATCCGGCATAGCGGGCATGCCGCTGTTCCGGCATCGTAATCGCCTGGATCAGCATCGACCCGGCTGGCCGCAGGAGCTGATGGCAGACGCGGAAGAATTCGGGCAGGTACCGTCTCCCGACCGCCTCGATCATCTCGATGGAGACGAGTTTGTCGTATCGTCCGGTGAGATCGCGATAATCCTGCCGCAGGACGGTGACGCGCTCAGACAGACCGGCGTCAGCGATGCGCTGCCGAGCGTACTGGAACTGTTCGTCTGAAATGGTGGTGGTTGTGACGCGGCAACCGAATCGCGTCGCAGCATGTTCCGCAAATCCCCCCCAGCCCGTGCCGATCTCGATGACATGGTCGGCGGGGCAGAGCTCCAGCGTCCTGCACACGAGGTCAAGTTTGTGGAGTGAGGCCGATCTGAGATCGCATTCGGGGGACGGAAATACCGCCGCGGAATACATCATTGTGTCGTCAAGAAACAGCCGGAAGAATTCGTTGCCCAGATCATAGTGCTCCCGAATATTTCGCCGACTGCCGTATCTTGAATTCGACCGCAGGGCATGCTGCAGCCGGGTGCCGACACCGGCAGCGGCTGTGAGCCACGATTTCAATCGTGTCAGAACCTGTTCGTTGCGCAGCATGACTCGAAAAAACTCAGTCAGGTCTGCCGAATCCCACTCGCCCGCCAGGTACGACTCGGCCACTCCCAGAGCGCCGTGGCGAACGGCACGCGTGAAGAAGGCGGGTGACCTGATCCTCAGATGACCACTCAATTCCGGCACGTGGGAGACACCGAAACGTCGGGTGTTCCCGGGTTCCTCCAGAAGGAGCTGATCCCGGGAGATTTGCTCCAGGTGGTTCGCGACAATCCTGCGGGCGGTTCGCTGCAGCAGATTCCCGACGTGTCGGGGCGCAACAGGCGAACGATCCAGTTCCGCAGCGTGAGCCCTTGATGTTAACGGACGGCACGCCGATGGGCTGGTTGATGCCAGGCTTGTCAGTTGTTCAGACGACATGAAGTTTTCCGTAGTGCCAGGACTCAGACCGGGGGAAATCATGATCGCGGGACGATGCACCGCACTCGCGATGCATTGCTCCGCGGAATCGAAAGTTCGAGCGGATGTTGCGTTCAATCGGTATCTTCAAGAGCAGTTTCTGCTGTTTCTGTTTCTGCCAGTGCTCTGTGACATCTGATCATTCGGGTTTACAGACTACGGTGGCGCAGGTTGCGAACCTGCGTTATCTCTGAATTCTGTGCCTGGCAGGCAGAACGCCTGTCCCAATTTCTGGCTGTGACATTGCACTGGTGGTGGTAGTGGTGGCGGTGTCAATGGTCAGACATCCTGGCGGGATCTGCAAGGTTGAGAAGTCGGGGATGAGGCACGAAAGGCACGTCCGCTGCCCAGAGGCGGAAGGCCTGCCAGTAGATCGCCGCCGCAACCTTGAGCGTCATGGCGGGATAGACGAGCAGGACGCGAGTCAGGGCGGCGGCCGACAGGGGCTGTCGCCGGAGCATCAGCGTAACGTCGAACGGTCTCCCGTGCACTCGGGCCGATTCCGAATCCAACGGCGATTCCGAATCCGATTCCGACTGCGATTCCGCGAAG
>SYLK01000168.1 GCA_005809115.1 Planctomyces sp.
CAGGTTGTGCAGCACCAGCGGTCCCCGAAACCCGGTTCCGGCCAGGCGTCGGACGTAGTGTCTCCAGTCCAGTTGCCCCTTTCCCGCAGCCTGAGACCCCGACGAGCCGCGCGGAATGTCTTTGGCGTGGGCTGTCACGATCGAATCCCCCAGCTGATCAAAGGCGTCATCCAGTACAGACTGCATCACAGTCAGGTTGCCGCCGTGAAACAGGTTGGCCGCATCCATGACAATCTTCAGGCTGGGTGAGGCAATCTCGTCCAGCAGCCGCCGTGCAGCAGCCGCCGTGTGAATCACACTGCCCTGCTCCGGCTCGATGCCGAGCTGAATTCCGTGTCTCTCGGCGTGAGGCAGCAGCCGGTGCAGACTCGCACACAGGTCGTCCCATGCTGCCGCCTGGCGATTGTCGGGATGATGTTTCCATGGATCGAAGGGATCGCGAGTTCCGGTGCAGAGCGAGAGCAGCGGAGTGCCCAGGTCCGGACAGACTGCGATGAGCCGACCGAGGCGATCCACCAGTTCTCGCCGCAGGCTGACATCCGGATGGATCAGGTTACAAGTTCCCGATAGCCCACACATCAGCAGACCATGCCGCTCGAACGATTTCCGGACGGCAAGGCATTCTGAGACCGTGATCCGGGTCGGCAGCGTCTGGAGTCCGGCACAGGCCAGGTTGTAGTGAACCGCAGGTATCTCCAGCGCCGCGATGGCGGCGAGCACTTCGTCAGGTGACGTCCGCACAAATGTTCTGGCGAAGATTCCCGGCAGCATTTTTCCCTACTCACTCCGGCGCAGGACGGCTCGCCACGACACACCCCCCCGGAAGCCGGCACCCGGCACAACCGGGCACAACCGGGCACAACCGGGCACAACCGGGCACAACCGGGCACAACCGGGCACAACCGGGCACAACCCGGTACGACCGGTACGACCGGTACGACCGGGCAACCGGGCAACCGGGCAACCGGGCAACCGGGCAACCGGGCAACCGGGCAACCGGGCAACCGGGCAAACATTTCCGGCCCCGCCTGAAGGACAGATCAACCGGGACGGAATTCCGAAGTCCGCTTTGCGTCCGGCCGATGCTTCGATGACTTTTTGCAGCGAATTTCCTGGCTGGTCCATCGCGGGACGTTCCGCCGTCAGCCGGACCGCATTTTCGCCGTCAGCCGGACCGCATTTTCGCCAGAAAATCCCCGGCCGGAATCAGTCCGCGATTCCGGATATCCCGGCCCCGCAGCAGAATAAATTGTCTGTCGAACGGCAGATTCGTGCGATAGTGCGGATACTGTTTCTGCCCCAGGTCGCCGTCCGCGCTCATGTACCGCACCACCAGCACGCGACGCCACCGGTCGGGCGAACGATTCGGTGGCGAACGATGGGGAATCAACACGTCGTGCATGGCCCCTTCACCCGCGGAAAATCGGTACGCGACCGCCCGTGCGGCAACATCCTGCGGCAGCGCTGCCGGATCGATTTCTTCGTCGAAAAAATCATCGCCGGTGCCCCGCCGTGGCAGAATCCCGCGATGGTATCCGGGAAGCACGGACATGGTTCCGTTCTCGTCATCGACGTCATCGAACGCCAGCCAGAGAGATGTCATGCGACCGGCCAGGTTCCAGTAGGTGCCGTCCTGATGCCACGGTATCGCCCGGCCCGTGCCGGGCGGCTTGCAGATCAGATGCGTCGACCAGATCACAATGTTCTCTCCGATCACCTGTTCCACGACGTCCAGGATCGCCGTGGAACTGACCAGCTCCAGCAGCCAGGGTTCAGACTGGTGTGCCGAATAGATCTCATCGCTGCGCAATGCGGGATGCAGTTCAGCCAGCATGCGGGTCAGTTCATGCTGCGCCGCTGACAGTCCTTCAGCCGAAAGCAATTGACCCAGCAACAGGTAGCCCGCCTCGTCAAATGTCGCGAGCGAGCCGGAGTCCCACTGGAGCTGATCGACAGTCCATTTCAAGAGCGTGGTTCCTCCGGGAATTCGCCGCTGCCCTCCGGCGGCCGGCTCATCCACTGTGCATAAATCAATTGAAATATTCAGAATATGGCACGTTCTGTCGACACTGTTCGCGGAAGTCAATTGAGTTTTTCCGGGCTCATTCCGGGCGCTTCATGTCTCCGGGCTTTCCGGTGGGTGTTGCGGCTGGTTTTCGGCAGATTTTCGAGATGAGCGTCGAACTCACGCTGGGCCTCTTCGTAGCCGTTCTGGATGTGTTTCTTCATCAGGTACTCAGCCGAGGCAGAATCGTGATCGATGATCGCCTGAACCAGAGCCCGGTGAATATGGGGATGTCCCGGGCGTGTCTGCTTCGGGCGAAGATGCCGGCCGGCGGTCAGTTCAATCAGCCTGAAGCGTTCGAGTTCCCCCTGCAGCAACGGACAGCGGGCGCATCTGGCGATGTGACGATGAATCGCCACGTCTGCCTCGGACTCGTGTTGCACCACTTCCCAGGCACGTTCATGCGCCTGAGCCAGCTCCTGGAGTTCCCGCGATTCCTCGGGCGTGATGCGTTCCGCGGCCAGGCGGGCGATCACCGTCTCCAGCGCTTCGCGCAGCAGATACAGCCCATCGAGATCGCTGCGGGACAACATTCGGACCCGGGCCTGCTTCCGGGGCTGCTTGTCCAGCAACCCCTCGCTTTCCAGCCGCCGCATCGCCTCAACGACCGGCATCGGACTGCACTGCAGCTGGCGAGCCAGCCGACTCTGCGAAAGACGCTGGCCCGGCACCAGTTCGCCGCTGGAGAGCATCCGGCGAATCCCATGATAGGCGACATCGGCTGCGGAAGCGGACATTCTGCGTTGACTCCATGACAGCATTGGTTGTGAATGTTGATGTTAACGCCTGAGTCGATAAACTCAATGGGAAATGACTGGCAGAGCTTTCGCTGAAGAACAAACAACAGGCCCTGATTCAAAATCAGCACCAGGGAGCTTTGATTCGCCGTTCGGGGAATCACGAGGGATCAGGGTCGCAGCGGAAACGACGCGGAACTCATTCCACGGTCACCGGCTTCCGGATCCGAAGGAATGCGCGAATGTCTGCGACATGCGACGTGCTGGTTGTGGGCGGGGGCGTGACCGGCCTGAGTGTGGCGTTGCATCTCGCACTGCGAAAGTTCGGCCGCATTCAGGTGCTCGAGCGTCATTATGTCGGTGCCGGCCAGTCGGGTCGCGCGGCGGGCATTATCCGGTCCACGGTCCGCCATGCGGGGCTGTCGCGCTGGCAGACGGAATCCGCTCAGTCTTTTCGAAGTCTGGGTGAGCAGTTTGGCGAACCGATTCCCGTTCATCCGGCGGGGTATCTGCTGGCAACGGATCGAGATCATTCAGCGAGCGTGGATGCTGCCATCCAGGTGGCCACGTCGACCGGATGCCAGGTGTCAAGAATCGACGCCCGGCAGGCGAACGACCTGCAGCCCGGACTGCGGTCCGATGACCGAACCATTTTCGCCTTCGAACCCGGCGCAGTACACCTGGACCCGATGACGGCGACTCAGACCCTGGCTCGGATTGCGCGAACTCTGGGCGTCGAGATCGTTGAAGGGTGCGAAGTGCGTACGCTCGAAGTCGCCGGTCCGATGGTCCGGGTGGCGACCGAGAACGGCACCGTGGAGTCGCCCGTCGTACTCCTCGGAACATCATGCTGGATGCCGTTACAGATGGATCGCTTCGGCCAGCCGATGCCGGTGCGGCCACACCGGGCGGAGATGGGTTTCTTTCAGGTTCCCGCCCGCTCCGACCGACGACTGCAGCGGATCGTCAGCGACGCCACGTCGGGGATTTACCTGCGGCCGGACGGTTCAGATCAGATGTTCGTCGGTTGGCGTGAAGGAGACTGGGTCAAGTCGCTGGCGGACTGCGTGGCTCAGGATCCGGACCATTGCCGCCAGACGGCCGAGTTCTCCACGGTGCGGAGGATGCATCAGGCTTTGTCAACGACGCTGCCCTGGATGCGCGACGGATTCGTCCACCGCACGTTCGCCTGTACCTACGACTATTCTCCTGATGGTGTGCCGATCCTCGATCGCCTGGACGGGCCGGCCGGAGTTTTCCTCGCAGGTGGTTTCAGTGGAGGCGGTTTTTCACTCTCTCCCTTCGTCGGACGGACGATGGCGGAATACATCGACACGGAGCGGCGGCCCGACGATATCGCAGAACTTTCGTGGCAGCGTTTCCGTGATGGCCAGGCGATCCAATGGTCCAACAACTGACACGCGAGGCGAGTTGATGGCGAATCTGAACACGTCGTTGTCCCTGCCGGGAGCAGTCGCCCGCGTCACCGGTGCGATCAGGGCGCAGACAACAACTGAATCCAGGTTCCGAACTCGAACAAAGGGCGCACCCGAAAATGTCCCGATTGCTGAGTCCGGCGCTCCTGCCGTCGGCACGCGTCCGTCTGTGCCTGCGCGTGTTCCTGGGAAGGTCGCCGATTGATCTCAAGGCAGCCATTGTGGACCGCTCTCCATTGTCCACCAGGGTCACAACGGCTCCTGACAGGCGATCATTCACACAGCCCGGATCGAAGTTTCTATTCCGCATCCGAATCGCCACCCGGCCATTTCAATCAACGTACCTGCCATGCCAGCCTGACAACCCAGATGCTGTTGGTGTCCTGAGAATCCTGGGGGATGGCGTTCCAGCCGTTGGGAATCCGGTCGTATATCACGATCACCGACTGCTCATCCAGCGCCACGACCTCGGTGTATGAGGTCGTCTGGTCAGAGCGCATGATGCCGTCCTGCGGATGGTGCTGGTTGTGATGACTTTGCAGGTCGACCTGCAACCAGTCCCTGCCATCGCCCGCGCGGTTGATCCAGGCGAAGATTCCTGGTCGGCCGCCGGTCAGCACGAGGGAGCCGTCTTTCATCTGTGCCAGGCTTGGCTGTACGGAATGAGCGTCCTGCATGGCGACGGGTGCAGACCATGTGCGACCATCATCGTCGCTGAATGTCTGGCCGTAAGGAACGTTGGACGCCAGTCGAAAAATGTTCATCAGGCGTCCATCCCGGAGGCGCATCGTCTGCGATTCGCACGGCCCTTCACCACCGGACAGCGGACAGTCGAAGCCCGCAATCAGCGACCGGTACTTCCAGTCCA
>SYLK01000169.1 GCA_005809115.1 Planctomyces sp.
GATCCTCCTTGGGTGATGTCAGGACATATCCATGAAGCTGGGGTGGCACGCCAATGTCCCGGATCACCGGGTCGAGACTTGTGAGTTCGGGCACGAAGTCACGCTTCTGAATCTGGCTGCGGCGAAGCGTCTTGGCCTCCTTGATGAAGATCGAAGGCAGCTGGTTCGGATCCGACGGAAAATAGAACCTGCCACCGGTGACTCCGGCGATCATCTCCAGCGTCTGCGTCGCCGTTCCATGCGGGAACACGGCCACTGTGGAGACGGAAACCTGATTGTCGATGAACTGTTTGATCAGTCCGTCGCTGGGTGGATTGGCGTCGCCGTCCGAGATGATGATCATGTGGCGGCTGGCCGCGTCACTGCTGATCAGAGCCTTCAGCCCCATCTGCATGGTGCTGGCGAAGTCCGGCATGTCACCGATCGACGCCGCATTGATCTTCGTCGCCAGACTGGCGTATTCGGACGCCGGCGTCAGTTCGAAGATCCATTCTTCACCGGACATCCCGTAGGCGAGGGCACCCACCAGATCCTCGGAACTCAGAACCTGAATGGCCTTCTTGGTGATACGTTTGGCCCAGGAATTTCCCTGCGGGACCTCGCACGTATGAAGTATGATCGCCAGCGCCCCCCTGGGGAGAATCTTCTTGTTGCTGATCTCCATCGAAATCGGCAGTGCGTCTTCGATCACCGACCCCTGGTACCCGCCGGGACCGAAACTGTTCGGACCACCGACCATCAGAAATCCGATTCCCAGGTTCCGAATCCCGTCATGCAGCGCCTGCATCTGAACGCTGGTCAGCGAATCGGCCGCGACGTCGGCAAAGATGACGGCATCGTAGGGCATCAGCGACATTGGATCGGACGGAAACTCCAGAGCGTCCTGCACGTCGATCTCGCGCTCGCCCTGCCGCAGGGCCTGTTCGAAAAACGACCATTCCGCCGGATTCCCGCCCGGATCAGTCACCACCAGCACTCGCCCCGGACCGTCAATAAACAGATAGTTCCGGACCTCGTTGTTTTCCGGTCGACTGTCCAGCTGCGGCGCGACTTCGATCCTGGCGCTGTATTCATAATAGCCGGGCTGATCCACCCGGATCGGAATTGCATAGCGGCTCTTGCCCGGCTCGAAATTCACAGCCAGACGCTCCAGCACTTCTTCGCCCTGACTCAGCACAAGGGTCCCCGATCCCCGGGACAGCGAAGCGAGCACCACGGAAGCGTCATAGGTTTCGCCCAGTCGCACGAATCGCGGCAGATCCAGCCGCTCCAGCAGCACCTCGTGCTGGTAGTCATACTGGATCGGCACAACGTGAACTTCCACATCGCGCGACTCCAGATCGGCCACCACATCCTTCAGCTGACCCACAGTTTCGGTACCGTCACTGATCAGCACGATCCGACCACTGTTCTCTTCCGGCAGCATGGCCGCGCTCAGAGCCAGCGACTGCTCCAGATTCGTGGCATCCTGACTGACGCGAGAATTGATGAATTTCTCAAACGGAAAGCTCTCCCTCGGGGGATACTCCACCGCCGCCGTGCGACCGAACACGACCAGCCCGGCCTGATCAGCGACCGGCTTCCGGGCAGCCGTTTCCGCCACGAGGTCCAGCGCGCTGTTCCTCGCCTCGTTCACCGAGTCCGACACATCCACAGCATAGACCACCGCCACGACGTCACTGGTTCGCACAGACCTCGGTTCCGCCAGCACGATGATCAGCAGTCCGGCTACGATCAGCCGACAGAAGACCGCCAGGGCACCGCGGAACGTCGGCAAGCCCGCATGACCCGCCGCCTGCATCCACCAGATCCAGGGAGTCACAGCCGTCAGCAGAAATGCCCAGGGACGCGAAAACTCCACCAGATGCAGCTGCTGCACTGACAGACACGCGCCCGCAAACAGCACCAGAAAGATGGCCAGCGGAACCACGGCAGCCGAGGTCACCGGCCTCCGGGGCGACGGAAATATTCGCCAAACCGCCCGCCGCAGTTGATTCACGGAGTTAACTCCACCAGACGATGGTTACCTGTGTCTGCCACCAGGACTCGCCCGTCGCTCAGGACGGTCAGCGCCCAGGGAGACAGAAATCCGCCCAGTCCACGACTCGGATGCCCATACCTTCCCGCCACAGTTCCATCCGGCTCCAGCACCGTCAGCCGAGAACCCTTGTTTTCAATGACATACAGCCGGCCGTCCGCGGTCACTTTCAGGTCGTACGGAAACTCCAGCGGCTCTGAACCAGCCGGCACCTGGATCACGCGCAGAAACCTGCCCTGATCAGTGAACACCTGAATGCGATCATTGAAGGCGTCTGCGGCGAAGATGCAGCCCTCCCGCCACACGATGGCACTCGGCCGCTGAAACTCCCCGGCAGCGGTCCCGTGTCGTCCGAACTGCGCGACATACTCGCCTTCCGCAGTAAACTTCTGAATCCGCTGGCGATCTCCGTATTCCCCCACATAAAGAAAGCCCTTCGGATCCTGACAGACAGAAACCGGAAACACAAACTGCCCGTCGCCATTTCCTTCCGTACCAAACATCCGGCTCACAGCGCCGGTCAAGTCCTCGCTGAAGATCACAACCCGATGATAGTGCGTGTCAGCAACCGCGATTCGCCCGTCATCCAGCTTCCAGATCCCTTCCGGTCGACCGATCTCAGATGCCGGCATATGCCACTTGTGCTGCAGCCTCCCGTCAGCCGCATACACCAGCACTCGCCCCGCATCGTCCAGCGCATACACCGTGTCCCGCTCGTCCGAATACAGCGCCCGCGGCGCCGGCAGCGTGCGTCCCTCCGCCGGAATTCGCCAGATATCGAAGCGACTGACGTGAAACTCCGGATCCGCCGTCCCGGTCTCGCAGCCGCCGAAACCCGCCGGTGCCAACACCGCCAACACGGCCAGCCATACTGGTTTCATGATGTCAGGCTCAGCAAGTCTGCCCCCGCACAACGATCTGCACCCGGTCACGAGCCCTCACGGGCACGGTCGCCGGACCGTGAACCAGGATCCGCTCCTGACCGGTGCCCGGATGTTTCACCAGACTCTCGACATAACTTCCACTGGTGACTGTCCAGACCACTTCCAGCACGCCGGATTCCGTGACCTGAACCTCAACAGACTCCGGCCGCAGCCCCCCACCGCGAAATGCCGCACCCGGACAGCCCTCCTGAGTCAACCACGCGGCGATCTCGTGCGGCGAAAACCAGTTTAACCGCCCCAGCAGCTGACCACGAGCAAGGTCGGGCGGATTCTCGTACAAATCCCTGGTCCCGCCCTCAAAAACCACCCTCCCTTCACTCAGACAGATGACACGCGATGACTCCCGAATGACCGTATCCGGTTCGTGCGAGGCAAAAACCACGGATGTGCCGGTCTCCTGAAACACACGTCGCATCAGACGCCAGTAAGTTGATCTCCGTTCCACATCAACGTGTGCCAGCGGCTCATCCAGCAGCAGCACTCTTGCGCCCGAAGCCAGGGCTCTCGCCACTGCCAGCCGTGAACGTTCGCCCTGCGACAGTTCTGCCGGCAACGCATGCCACCGCTCTGCCAGATCAAATACCGCCAGCAATTCGTCTGCAGAAATCCCGCAAAGATCAGAATTTCCGACAGGCACCGCCCGCAGTCCCGGCCCGATCATCCCCGTGACGTGCTGCCGGACGGTCAGGTGCGGCCACAATCCACCGCCCTGAGGAACCCAGAACAGCGGCAGCCGCGCCGGGCCCGCACCACCCGATTTCAGGCCCCCCGCGAGAGGAGCAGACAGCGTCCGGCTTCCGGTGTCCGGCTGCTCGAAATCCGCCAGCACGTTCAGCAGTGATGTTTTTCCGGCTCCGGAATTCCCCAGGATCGCGGTCACTCCGGAGCCAATCCGCAGCGTGACCCGCTGCAGCCGATCACGCCCGGAACCGCGAACTGTGACACCGTCCAGGCCGAACAACGGCCGGGCCACCGCCTCAACGGAACCGCCGCAGGAATCTGCTGGATCTGTAAGCACAGGGCAGTCTGTCCCGAACCCTTCAACCTCACGCCGCCGACGCCGCAGGATTGTCGACAGCGGCGGGGAATTCGGCAAGCCAGATTCCACGAGACTTGCCGCCCGTCGGCCGAAGTGCCAAGCTACACCGGACCGAGGCTGCCGTCGCCCGCCAGTCGGGCCCGGAACTCGGACGGCAGGTGTGAATCGGATCGCGCCACTGCCGGATATTCGGTATTCCTGGTGTTTGCCCGGGATACCAGTCCGCCTGAAACAGAAGTCCGCACCGATGCCGCTGAAAGTCCACCCGCGTGGCAATTACCTGTTTCTGCCCGGAATCGCTCCGTATTCGTGCGGGGTGGTATCGAGTCCCGGGTTTGAAATCGTCCACCTGACACTGCAGAAACCCGTGGCATGGAGGGCGGGCTTCCAGCAGATCGCGCGTATTCTGGCGACGGACCAGCGCCCGCCACAGGCATTGTGCAGTATCTCCCTGCGAATCCCGGCTCCCCTGACGTTTCCGGGATTTGCGGAGTTTAATGCCGCCTACACTGCCGTGCTGCGCGACTGGGACCTGTTCGTGGACGAGATCAATCCGGTGGCCAGAACGAACGTGGCACCGGTCGTGGCACCGCCGACCGAACCGGTGCTGTACGCCTTCGCGTATACACGACCGTGTCCGACCGACCAGCCCGCCACTTTCGTCGTGGCCGGAGCCGGCGAACTGCCTGAGGGGCAGTTGTCCCGGGACGCCATTGTCTCCCTGACCGATGTGTCACCGGCGGGCATTGCCCGCAAGGCTCGGTTTGTGATGGATCTGATGGAACATCGCCTCAACGGACTGGGCGCCAGCTGGTCAGCCGTCACCACGGCCAATCTGTATACCGTCCATTCCGTCGCACCGCTGCTGCCCGAAGTGATTCTGGGACGAATGGGAGCGGCGGCGATTCACGGCGCGGTCTGGCACTACAGCCGTCCCCCGATTGAGGAAATTGAATTCGAAATGGACTTCTGCGGAACCCGCACCAGTCGTCGGCTTGTCTGAAAGGGAGTTGTGTGCCCCGCGATTTCACCACGGAGAGTCTGTCGCACGATCCGGTGCACGGCTATATCCCGTTCATTTCCCGCGTGGGTCTGGCCGCCGGTGAAGCGTCCGAACAGGAACTGATTGACCATCCCTGGGTGCAGCGCCTCCGCCAGATCCACCAGCTGCAGACGGCGTGGTGGGTGTTTCCTTCGGCCGAGCACATGCGGTTTCAGCATGTGCTGGGAGTCATGCATCTGGGCTCTGCAGTGGTCACGGCGTGGTATGAATCCCTGCAAGACGCCTGCCCGAAGGTGCCGTCGAAACCCTACGTGGAAAGCCTGGTGCGGCTGGCCGGGCTGCTGCATGACGTCGGCCATGGTCCTTTCGGTCATTTCTTCGATGACCACTATCTGGACCAGTTCGGTCTGACACATGAAGACATCGGCAGTCATATCATCGAGCATGAACTGGGTGATCTGATTCGCCGCATCCGCCGAAATCCGTCAGGGCAACTGTCGCCGCTGGAGGAACTGGAACCGCAACAGGTGGCCTGGCTGATCCGCCGACCCTCCGGACGTCCGGAGGACGCAGAAGGACATCCGGACTGGCTGAGGAAGCTGCGGGCTCTGTTCAGCGGAATCTACACCGTGGACAATATGGATTTCGTGCTGCGCGACGCGTATATGTCCGGCTACAACACCAGAGCCTTCGATATTTCGCGACTCGTGCACTACAGTTTCTTCACGGAACAGGGGCTGACGATTCACGCACGTGGACTGCCGACACTGATCAATTTTATTGAAACGCGGGCCAACCTGTTTCGCACGGTGTATTTTCATCGTACGGTCCGGGGCATCGATATCGCGCTCGAGGACTACTTCGCGGAAACTATGCGGCACCTGTTTCCCGGGAATCCTCTGCACCACCTGGGGGCCTATCAGAAACTGACCGAGACGACCTTCATGGTGGACGTCTCGCGCTGGGCCGACAGTGAAGACCCGGCTCTGCGGGAACTCGGCCTGCACTGGCGCGCCATCATCAATCGCGAAGAAATGTGGAGAATGGCGTGCGAACGCACAATGCACTTCCACAGCGGTCAGGCCGAAAGCACGTCAATCTTCTCCGCCCCGGAACTCATCGAACGCCGCGTCCGCGACTACCTGCCCGGCCCACTGAAGGACATCCCTCTGCGAGTTGACGTCGCCCGGCATTACCATCGCCCCAGCGCGCGGAAACCTGCCGGGAAGCAGAACTACTGGTATGATTCGGCCAGCGGACTGGCGTTCGAACTGGACGACGATGAACTGTTTCGCAGCCTGCCGACCAGTTTCATCATTCTCAGAATCTACAGTCGCAGCCACAGTCACGATCGTGAACTGAACCTGGCACTCCAGAAGGTTGCCGGAGGCGCCGGCGGTGACACCAGAACCAACATGTAACCCGCTGTACCCGGGACCGTCTCCATGTCGACGGCTGATGCCACTCCCCGACTCGCAGCGCTGATTCTGTGCGGCGGCCGCAGCCGACGCATGGGGCGCCCCAAGTACCTGCTGGAGTTTCCAGGAGAACTGCTGCTCCCGCGAATGTGCCGGATCGCGGCAGAAGCTGCTTCACCCGTCATCGTCGTCGCAGCTCCGGACCAGCGGATGCCGGACCTGCCGGCCGGCGTCACGGTGGTTCGTGACGACCTGATTGACGCCGGGCCGCTGGCAGGCATCGCCCGCGGTCTGCAGCACCTCGCGCTGCATCACCCCGACGTGCCGGCCGCGTTTGTGACATCGTGCGACGTACCCTTGCTGTCCGCTGACGTGATTCGCTGTGTCAGCCGACAGCTGGGGGACTCCGAGGCTGTCGCCGTACGCGGCGCAGAATTCGTCCATCCGCTGTGTGCTGTCTACAGGTCATGCCTGGCCCGCCCGGCGGAGGAACTGCTGCAGGCCGGCGAGCGGCGCCCCCGGCGCCTGCTCGAAGCGGTTCGCACGCAGTTCATCCCCGCCGAATCACTGCGGTCCGTCGACCCCCGACTGGATTGTCTGCACAACATGAACACGCCCGCCGACTATCAGCAGATCCTGAGCCGGTTGTAACCGGCAACGCGACGATACAGGACGATGCAGTCGGTTCCAGGTGATCGGCGGACGCATGCTCACGAAACAAATGATCTCGACGGCACTCTGCGGTCACGCCGCAATGCAACGCGGCAGCCGACTGGACTACCAGGCCTGAGAGTTCTCCGAATACTCGCTGAGCAGTTCCAGTCCCTCCGACGTGAGTACGCCATCTCCGTGACCGTCGTCCAGCGTATCGCAGATGACGGTCATTGCGATCTGCAGGCGGACGGGCACAGTTTCCCGGGGCTCGGGATGGGCCGGGGCGCAGTCGGCGCCCCCATGCCCCATGTGTTTTCACGGCGGAATCGATCATCGTCGCGAACGCTTTGTCGGACGCCGGAGCACATCCATTCTGTCCGTGACAGGTCGTCAGCATCAGTTGTTCGCATCGCGCGAATCCGGAGACTTCAGACTGCGCTGCTCGGCTGCAGGATCATGGCTGTCAGACGCCGGCAGGCGGCGATAGACCAGCAGATCCCAGCCGGACAGTGGCGCTGTCGGAAAGACTCGCTCCAGCGCGAAGCGCTGACCGCCGGGGCGTGTGACGTGCGGGAGCGGCTCTGCAGATCGTGACGGATCATGTCGGAGCAGCCAGTCCGGGATCGTCTGCGTCCCGCCGCTCATCGTCAGTCGATCGCTCAGTGACGTGCCTGGTGCATACCAGCTGAGCAGCATGCCGTGTCGAAATCGGTGATCCGTATCGACCACAACCGGCCCCGGGTCGGAATGTTGTGCCATCCATTCCAGAGCCTCCTGGTAGTGGCCTCGCTGAAGCCGGATCAGCCGGGCATCGTGGACCAGATTGGCCCCCAGAAACGCGATCAGCAGGCACACTCCCGCACCCTTGCGAACCAGTGACCACGGGTGGTCAGATGCGGTGATGTCGGATGTGGTGATCAGGGACGCGACCCACTGACTGAAACCGAGCTGGAACAGCACCGTACCTGCCAGAAAATATCGCGGATAGATATCCTGACGCTGCATGAGCAGCAGCAGCATCGCCGGCACCACGACGGCGGTGTTCACCAGCAGAAATGCCTGACGAGAATCTGTCCGCCACAGATGCCGCACAATGAACAGGCTCAGGAGCAGCATCACGCCCGCGGACAGCCGGCCAGCTGCAGAATTCGCGGGACCGCCGATCGCGAGGCTCATCGTGTCGAGAATCACATCGGCATACCGGACAGTGATTCCGCCACCGATCTGCATGGCACTGAGGTTCACCTGCCAGAGCCACAGGAAGAAGAATCCCGGCACCAGCAGCCGGCAGATGATTTTCCAGAGTTCGGCACCGCGGCCGGGTCGACTTGCTGAGGCAGGGGCCTTGCGGACCAGCCCCCAGACCGTCACCGCGGCCGCGGGCAGCCAGAACTGCAGGAAGGCTGCGTGTGACAGAAATCCGACGACGCAACAGAGGGAAAACATCGCATCGCGCACCGGCGCGGCGCCACGGCGGCCGTTCTGATCGGCGCGGACGGCCAGCAGAATACAACAGCAGAGTGACGCGTACCCACGGGCTTCGGACGAATAGTGCACCTGCAGAAACGACGTCAGAAACACAGCCGCCGTCACCAGCATCGTGATTTGCCCGGATTGCCGCACAATCAGGACGGCAACGACCACAGTCAGGCTGCCGGCGACGAGCGACAGGATGCGATAATCGAAATCCGAGGCTGTCTCGGGCAGCAGAAAGATCCACAGGGAATTCAGGAAATGGTTATTGTCGTGCTGCAGGACGGTCAGCACCTCCGTGACGTTTCGGACGGACTGGCGGACGAGAAAGACGCTCCAGATTTCATCGAGCCACAGTTCGCCGTGCGCCGCCATGCAGCGGGGGCCGAAGGCGAGCACTCCCAGGAGTCCGATGGCTGGCCAGGAGGTCAGCAGCATCCGGCGGCGGGGCTGCCGCGGCGTCGTCTGTCGGGGGTTCTGTCTCATTCCTCGAACTGCGCCTGCGCCATGACGTTGATATCAGCCGGGGGCAGGCCCAGCGCGTCGGCCCGGGTCGTCTCCACGAATACCGCGGCTGCGGGATCGGCAAAGACCAGCCGCCAGGCAGGAGTGGCGAGCAGGCCGTTGATTTCCCCGCGGGAGTACCGGCTGTCCAGAACCATGACCGGCATTTCGGTGTTGTCCGGGTTGACAATCTGTTCCCAGCCGGGGATGCCCTGGGTGATCATCCGGCCGACCTGCTCGTATTTTTCAAACGTCTGGCGGGAACAGACTTCCAGTCGCGGATCCATGAACAATTTCTTCTGTGGACCGTTGTGGAAGATGAAGGGGCCGGCCAGTCCGAAGTGTGCCACATAGGCTCGGTCCGGCATGCCGGGGCGTCCGCAAAACCTGGCGGCCTCGTGTCCGAACCAGTGTTTTGCCTCACGGAGTCCGAACACCTTCCAGGGTTCGACGAAATGCCCCCATTCTCCGGAAACAAAGAGCACGAGCAACAGGGAGAGACTCAGCGTGGCCAGCTGGTTCCAGAACACCGAACCGTCGTGGAGCTGCTTCGTGCGGGTTTCGTCGGTCAGCAGACCATCGCACTGATTGCCACAGGCGACGACGGCGGCCACCAGTGAGAATACGCTGGTATTCCGTGTCGCCACCCACGCCAGATGAGAAAAGCCCGCAAACAGCAGCAGCCGGTCGATGCGGAGCCGGCCCCGTCGCAGCGGGCCGATGAAGGACAGGGCTCCGATCAGAAATACGGCCAGCTCCGCCGTGAAATACAGGTTCCGCAACGCCACAATCAGACCGACCGTCATGCCATGGCGGTCGACCTGCTGCTGGACGAATCGGATGGGTGCCTGAAATTCCCCGACTCGCACGCCGTAGAAGTCATTCTCCACGGAAAATTTGCGATACAGGACCCACGGAAACCGGAGCCCGTCGACGGTCCAGGGGTTGATCAGAGCGGCGGCAATGATCATGCCTGTGACGAGTGCGAGGCGACCGGGGGACAGTGTTGATTGTCCGGCAGGCGGCGCACCGCTGCTCCGGTGCTGCCACACGCGCGCTGCCATCTGTTCGACGACGAAAGCCAGCCAGACCACGCAGCCCAGAATATACAGCGCATGGCAGTTGACCCACAGGAGAATGAGAGCGGGCCATGCCCAGACCCAGTTGTGCGACACCCGTGATTTCTCGGTCAGCAGCAGTGCGACTGCCAGAAACAGCACCGACAGCATTTCCGGTCGTTCGTAGGCACGTCCCGTGATGGCAATCACAGCGGGGAGCCAGATCAGGACTTTGCGAAACGCCGGCAGACCCTGTCCGGTGGCGGCCCAGCCGATCAGTACGCTGGCCGTATAGAACGCGGCCTTGACCAGAATGACTCCCGCGACGCCCAGAAGGCTGAACGTGGCAACCATCAGCAGCTGAAATCCCCAGTGCATGTCAATCCACGGCTGCTCCGAGTCCAGATAGGTGTACCAGTCGACGTAGGGTACGGCGCCACGTTCCAGGATCAGCTGCCCGGTTCGCACATGCCACCAGAAGTCAAAATCTCTCAGCGGGAAGCAGCACATCACAAACGTGAGCAAAAACAGCAGCCATGGCGCGAGCTTTCCGAACCAGGCCGCTTCGGCCGCTTCCCTGCGGGCACCCGGACTGTGCCGGCGGTTAGTCGGAGACGGAGAACGTGGTGCTGGCATAGCAAACAGACCAGGCGCAGTCAGATAAATTCGGTTGCCGGGACGACACACGGAACCGGCCATGCTAGTCCCGGGGTCCACGGCACGCAAGCTGCGGAGATTTCGCAGAGATTCGCCGGGAGGAAAGACTGTCGCAGCCCTGCGGAGCGTGGCAGCGGATGCACCCGGTTCTGGTGCTGAATCAGAATTCTGCAGAATTTCTGTCACAGCCGGCAGACTCGCCTGAACAAGCATTGAAAGGCGGGCGGCTGACCGTGTGACGCGGCCCCGATTTCGGCTTGTACCGTGTCTGACTCAGGAACCCAGGAGATTTGCAATGGTCGACAGTTTTCGGCAGTGGATCAGGAACTTCAGACGGCAGCCCGTACGGCGTTCCAGGCGGCATTCTCGCATCGTCGCTGACACACAGTCCCTCGAAACCCGGCAGGTCCTGTCGGTAAACGCGTTTTTCTCGGCCCGCGCCGGGACTTTGACCGTTCTGGGAGACGGTCAGGACAATACGATTGAAATCAGCCGTAACGCAGCTGGCGCGATTCAGGTCAACGGAGGAGCTGTGACGATTTCGGGCGGCACGCCCACGGTGGCCAACACCAGCCAGATCCAGGTCTTCGGTCTGAATGGCAACGACACGATCCGCCTGAACGAGGCTCAGGGCGCCCTGCCCCGGGCGAATCTGTTTGGTGGAAACGGAGACGACACGCTGACTGGCGGGTCAGCGGTCGATCTGCTGTTCGGCCAGGTCATATTTGGCCAGCGCCTGTTCGACGGCCTGGTCCTTCGCCTCGCCCTCCAGCGGCGGACGGCTGAACAACACCTTGCCAATGGCCGGATGCAGGCCCGACGCCAGCCAGCCGTTGA
>SYLK01000170.1 GCA_005809115.1 Planctomyces sp.
CGTCCTAAACTTCGGGTGGTTCTCTGTAACTTGAGCACGTCCGCGGGTCCGGATGGAGGGCTGATTGACCGACTGGCTGCCTGTCCCGGCGTTTTTCTGGATGTGGCGATGCTGGAAGGTGTTGGCGGTATCGGAAAACTGATGGAGAGGATTCCGTTTGAACGAATCCTGTTTGGTTCGTACTTCCCGTTTTTCGTGCTGCAGTCGGCCCTGCTGAAGCTGGCAGAGTCAGAACTGGGCGATCACATCCTGCGCGCAATCGCTGCGGGAAACGCGCGACGGCTGGTGCTGCCGGATGGGTAGTCGTTCGAAAACCGGGGTGTTCACACCGCGTGGCGGTACTGCCGCAGATCGGCCGCTCTCGAAGCAACCCTGCGGGACGTCTACTGATTTTTGGCCGGTCCTAAGGGTTGCCTGTTCGGGTGGCACTCACCGCCGGGGTACCGATCGGCGGTGACGCCTCAGCCAGAAGTCGCTCAACCAGCGTCTCGATGGTCCGGTCGACGGTGGCGCCCTGCCAGTTGAGTTCGCCCTGCCACCAGAACCGCACGTATCCGTCCTGATCGATGACGTACACGGTGGGCCACATGGTGTTGGCCCACGCCGTCCAGTTTTCATGTTTCAGATCGATCACGACGGGAAACTCGAATCCATCCTTGATGGCAGCGGCGCGAACGACAGCTGCGTCGCTTTCGGCGGATGTCTCCGGGGTCTGAATGCCGATCACTGCGACGCCCTTGTCACGCAGCGTCCTGTGCCAGCGGTTGTAGATGTGAAAGTTTGCCCGGCAGTTGCTGCACTGAAAGGCATAAAAATGCACCAGCACGATTTTCCCCCGGAGATTACTCAGACGCGTCCGGCTGCTGCCCACCCATTCGCCGCTGTCGATGAGTTCCGGGGCGAGCGGATAGATTCGCTCGAACTTCGAGGTGTCAATCAGAGCGCCCATCGCGAACTGCAGGCGCCGCTGCTGTTCGGGACTGAGAATCCCTTTTGCACGCTCAGGTTCAGCGCCCGCCGTCTTCTGCAGTTCGGCGATCAGTTCTGCGTTCTTCTGCCCTTCCGGAGTGTTCACCTTTGTCACCAGGGCATCCGTGTCGGCGAACAGCTGCGTCAGCTGGTCTGACTGACTGGCGGAAAGCTGGAGGTACTGCTTCAGATCGGGACGCGCCAGCATTCGCGGCCCCTGTGACTGCAGTTCCAGCTGCCTCAGTCGACGGATGGCGGCTGCGCCGCATTTGTCTTCCAGTTCCGCCACCAGCTGCTGTTCCAGCTTCGCGGTAATCTCGCGCTGTTCCGGACGTGGCCGGATGCGTGCCATCCACCACGGTCCGTCGAGTTTTCGCAGGACGGGCAGAAAGGAGGCCAGTTTCGGACCGGTGAGGCCGAGTTCCGCCTGCACCTGCGGCGTGTGAATCAGGCTCAGAAGTGTCTGCGGCACGCTGAGCGCATCGGCGGGAACCGGCTGGTACTCAGGGCCTGATTCTGCAGCCAGAACTTGTCCACCGCAGACCAGCAGAGTCAGCAGGAACGTCAGGGAAACCAGTGGATTCATTGCAGCCCGCCTTCATCTCAACCCAGCAGCGTCCGAAGTCACCAGCATCCGCCTCCGTGATTATTCCATCACGGTGATTATTCCATGGTGGTGGTGACGTGGCAAGTGGCGACGGGGAATGCTGGGGACAGGGGCGACGGATCGGAACGGACCGGGGCTCAGGTCGACTTGAGCAGCATGATGGGGCAATGGCACAGGACGGAGACCTGATAGCTGATGGTCGCGAGGCTGGTGGCTGCGTGTTCGCGGTCGAGTGCATGGGAAGTCATGACAATCAGATCCACGGCATGTTCTGCTGCAAACCGCACGATTTCCACTGCCCGATGGCCATAACGAATTCGCTGAGTAACCCGGATTCCGGCCTCGGCAAACCTTCTCGCCCGGGCATCCAGTTCGGAATCCGCCCGCTCCTCCAGACGTTTGTAGAACGACTGGAGTTCCAGGTCCGGGGACTCCGAGCCACCATGCAGCGTCTCGATCACGTGCAGCAGCGTCACAGCAGCTGGCTCCCGCGCTGCGATTTCGAAAGCGACTTCCAGTGCCGGCTGATTCCGCGGCGTGAAATCCAGCGGCACAAGCAGATGACGAAACCTTGGCAGCATCGGGTGCCTCGAACGAGAAAAACATTCACAAGGACGAGAAGGGCCGCCATGCGGCGAAACCGGAGCGCCCCGCAGCACATCCCCGCAGCGTTCCGGCGATCAGTACTGGTCGACCAGATACCGGATCAGGTCGGTCGACGTGACCAGGCCAACCAGTTTCTTTCCGTCCACGACCGGCAGCGAATGGAATCCGTTGGAACTCAGAATCTGCGCGGCGTCGCGCACCGTGCCGCCAGACGACATCGTGATGGGATTCGACTGCATCACATCTGCCAGCTTGTAGGTATGGTCAAGCAGAGCATCCAGTCCCCGACCATCCTGATTGCCAAATTCACCGAAGCTGATTCTCAGAAAATCCGACCAGCTCAGGATGCCCACCAGGTCACCACCCTGGACCACGGGCAGATGGTGAATCGACGAACCATCAAACAGCTGACGCGCTCGTGAAACGGGCTCATGGACATCCAGCGTTACCAGATTCTTCGCCATCACATGGGAGATGGGATCATTCTTTCGCATGTCGCTCGTTCTTTCGTCAGGAAAAATCTGTGCAGGAGAAAATCATCCGACAACGCAATCAGTGACGCACTGCCTGGCATGCAGCTTGCAAATTGTGCACGTTGCGTGCCAACTAGTCAATTCGCAGGGACCAGCGGGCGGAATGTTGCTGGTCAGAGGGCAAGGGAAGGGGAGACGAATCGCTGTTTTCTGAAAGCGTTCTTTGCGGGCCCGGCGTCCTCACATCCACCTCGCGATGTGTCAGTGATCTAACGCCCTGCCCTGATTGCACGTCAACGCACATGGCCGCCGCACACTGTCACAAAAAAGCGTGCGAATCGAGTCGGAGTGTGCCATTCTGGCACGGTTCGATGTTGTGCGGACGCTTCGACAGTCACGAGAACGGGATCCCGGGTGACTCGATCTCCGCTGGACTTTCAGGTTGACTGCTTCTTGACAAGCAGCGGTGGCAGATGTCATTCTGAGCCGCCGCAGCCGGAATCCACACTCTGACAGGCAGTTGGCGGTGAGCAGCCGATTCGTGGCGGTGCTGGCTGCATTCGAATCCGAGGTACTCATGAGCATGCTGTCGGTGACTTCATCGCGACTTTCTGGTCTGCAGGCTGCTCGATCAGGCACTCGGGCTGCTCGATCCCGCTTTGGTCCGGACGGGCGGGATCTTCGGTTCCGGCTGATCGTCAGTCTGTTCTGGCCGGTTGTGACAGCCGCTCTGCAGTCGTGTGTTGCCGGGGAGTCGCCCGGGTATAATCGTGAGATTCGTCCGATCCTGATGGAGGCCTGTTTTGCGTGCCACGGGCCGGACAGTGCTGCCAGAAAAGCCGATCTGCGTCTTGACGAGCCGGAGATCGCCGCGGCGCGAGGTGCGATTGTTCCGGGGCAGCCGGACGCCAGTGAGATGATTCGTCGAATCCTGTCTGAAGATCCGGATCAGGTCATGCCTCCTCCGGCGTTGAAGAAGGAGCTTACCTTTGAGCAGAAGCAGACGCTGGTGGCGTGGGTTCAGGCGGGGGCACAGTATGAGCCGCACTGGTCTCTGATCGCACCAGTGCGACCCCAGGTTCCTCCCGTGCCCGAGACTGCGGCGGAGTACGCGGACTGGCCATCAAACGCGATTGACAACTTCATCCTCCAAAGGCTGCTGAGCGAAGGTCTGGCCCCGGCGGCGGAGGCGGATCGTGCGAGGCTGGCGCGTCGCGTCAGCCTGGATCTGACCGGTCTGCCGCCGGCGCCGGCGCTGCTGCAGTCATTTCTGAGCGATGCCTCCGAGGATGCGTGGGAAACGCTGGTCGACAAGTTGCTGGCATCGGACGGCTGGGGCGAGCATCGTGGAAGATACTGGCTGGATTATGCGCGTTATGCGGATACACATGGTCTGCACTTCGACAACTTTCGCGAAATGTGGTCATATCGTGACTGGGTGATCCGTGCGTTCAACCGGAACCTGGCGTTCGATCAGTTTACTGTGGAAAGTCTGGCGGGGGACCTGCTGCCGCATGCGTCGCTGGACCAGCAGATTGCGTCGGGATTCAATCGCTGCAATATGACGACGAACGAAGGCGGCATCATTGATGAGGAATATGCGGTGCTGTATGCCCGGGATCGCACGGAGACGGTCGCTCAGGTCTGGCTGGGGCTGACGGCTGGCTGTGCGGTCTGCCACAGCCACAAGTTTGATCCGCTGAGTCAGCGGGAATTC
>SYLK01000171.1 GCA_005809115.1 Planctomyces sp.
AAAGGAATTTGGTCAACGGCCGACACTGTCTTCCGGGGCATCTATCATACAGGTCGGTAACACACAAGTGCTTTTCCTGAAACACTTTAGAGCACATATCACCGGGATTTTGTTGTTATAGGCACGAGCCCGACGGAAATCAGAGGGCTGCAGGTGTGCTGTCTGTAGCCGCCCAGTTGTGATCCCGCCGGAGCGAGCCCGACGGAAATCAGAGGCGAGGAGCAGCTGCTGCGCAGGAACTGTGTCACCAACCGGAAATGGTCTCCGACAGTTCTCGGATTACGCTCGTCGATGATTCGGTGGACGACCGGGGGATCCGGAACAGGTCCGGAAAATCTGCCAGAAATCGTTCTCATGACCCGATGGGTGTTGCGGACGGTTGTGCCATCCGATCGGTTCGACATTGTGGTGCTACCCACGCTTCGGAATCGCCGACTCAACCGCCACCGGAATCACGGCCAATGCCAGCAGAGTCCGTTCCGCCAGCACCGACGAGGAATACAACGGCACCAGGGCCTGAGCGTTCGCAGCGAGTTCTGAGCGGAGCCCCGGTTCCCGCAGGAGCCGGCGGATCTGGTCGCACAGATCACCCGAATCGTGGCAGGCAAAGATGAGCCCCGCGGACTGGTCATCATGCTCCACCGTTTCGCGGATTCCCCCGACGTCAGGAATCACAACGGGTGTGCCGAGCGCCATCGCTTCGATCGCCACGATCCCGAACGGTTCTCCGTGAATCGACGGACACACAAGGCAGGCACTGACCTGCATCAGGGCGTTCCGCACTTCGTCAGAAACTTGATTCTCCCAGATGACGTCCAGTCCCAGATGGTCGGCAATCTGCCGACAGGTCTGCTGATACGACAGACCAAACGCGTTCGCGCCCACGATGGCCAACTGCAGATTGACTCCGCGGTCGATCAGGTGCCTCGCGGCATACAGCAGCAGATCAATCCCCTTTTCACTGTCCTGCCGGCCCACAAGACTGACAATCGGCGTTGCAAAGTCCGTAATCCCCAGGGCTTCCCGCACCACGTGCTGCGCGCGACCTTCGGTCATCCGGTGCGGAAGGGGGATCCCTGGCGGTATCACCGCGAACCGATCCGCCAGAATTCCCGTCTCACGTTCAACCCGAGCGGCATACCACCGGCTGACGGTGATCGGCGGAAGCGGTGAGGCATCCGTCGTGTGCCGCAGGACGTCAAGAAACGATTTCTCAAGCCCGGCCTGACGCGCCGCGTACCCATACACTTCGTAGCCCTGAAACGTGACAGCCCACAATGCCGGTCTCGGCATCTGCTGACAGGCCGCCCGGACAAACGGTGCCAGGACTTCCAGCATCGGCAGCACGTGAGTCGCTACGGACCGGTCCATTTCACGCGCCAACCGCTGGATCAGCCGCCGATCCTGCGGGACACCACGGCAGATTTCGCGAATCAGCGCCACCAGCCCCCACGTGATGATCTTCGGGCGCCATCGACGGACGCACCGTCGCAGTCTCTCGCCACCCAGCCGCGAGATCACTCGCCCCAGCCAGTCATCCACCGGCCGTCCCCACCTCTCGCCCAGGAACCTCTGAGCAACACCGGCAAATCTCAGGTGATGAAACAGCCAGCGCTGAGCCACACTGTCGTGAATTCCTGCGTCCCGATCTCGTTCGTGAGCCCACCAGACATGGCAGCGGTACCCGCGACGAACCAGTTCATTGATCAGGTTCACTTCCCGCACGCGGGCACCTGTCAATGCTCCGCCCAGCAGGATGAATCCAAACACTGGCCGTGACCGGGACTCAGTGATGCCGGATTCCGTCGTCATGCTTTCCGCTACCCGCAGATGCGTTGAAGTTCAGCAGGTACCTCGCAGTCCCTTCTCCCCCTGGGAAGGGCTCACTGTACCACACATCTTCTGAGAACGAACCACGGATGACACGGATTGCACGGTTGGATCGGATTCACCGGAGTCAATAGCGGCGGAGCCGCGACAGCATGTAGCCGTTGGCGTCAGCCAATGGATCACGTGGCCCATCGTCAGGGCAAAGCCGCGAAGCGGCGACAGAGTCTGCGCACATGATCCAGGATTTCTCCCGGTCGGCAGATCCAACGAGTGGTCACCAAGGGCAGGGCGAAGGGGTCGGGAGTCTTTCTCTGCGGGTTACCAGGCGCTCCATGTCACAGGAAGTGGATGCAAATGAGTTGATCAGCAGAAAAAGACTCCCGACCTGCTCCCCGCCCGTTTTCGAAGCAGTCGGGCGAGTTTAAATTCCTCGGTGGTGCGCTGAATGTGCCGCGCTGTGCAGCAGCGTACTGCTCCACAATTGTTTCAACCTATTTACTGAGTTAGACTCACGCCGAAACCCTCGGCCTCCAGCCATTCCATCTCGATTCCTATTCCCACGGATTTGACAATGCCGATTCCCGTGAAGTGCGCGTGTGGAAAAAAATTCTCGCTGAAGGACGAACTCGCCGGCAGGAAAGTGAAATGTCCCGCCTGCCAGCAGGTGCTGAGCGTTCCCAAGCCTCAAGTCGTTGAGGAGCCTGACGAACCCTGGGAAGTCGATGACGATTTCGACGAGGACGTCGCACTGGCGAAATCAAAGCGGGGAAAAAAATCGGCATCCGGCGGAACGAAGTCCAAAAAGGGGAAGAAGGGCAAGAAGCAGTCCGACAGTTCGCTCGGTTTGATTATCGGCCTTGCGGCCGGCGGCGGCCTGCTGGTTGTGGGGCTTCTCGTCTGGCTGCTCTTGCCAGGCAAGCCGGCCGAGAATGTCGCCGGCAATCCGGCAGGAGCGGGGGCTGGTGCAAAAACGGCAGCCGACAGCGCAGCAGGAAGCGGCGGCCCGACAGCGAGCACCCCGCAAATGCCGCGTGCGCTGTCACAGCTTCCCGATTGGCTGGCCCAAGATGCTCCGTTCGATGTCAAGCAATATTGGATTACCGTTCCGGCCGATCAGAACGCGGCCCCGCTGTATCTCGATGCGCTCTACGAGTTCTCGCACGTTTTGGAAGCCTGCTTTCCGCCGGACGTCCGGGCCGCACGCACGCCGGCCATCAAAGCGCGCTACGAACGCTCGGAGAAGTTGCAGATCGCCTGGGGCGGGGGACAACAGCCCAAGAACCCTGCCGAGCGCGATGCGGTTCTGCAGGAGCACGAGGCGGCATTTCAGAAACTGGCTGCGGCGCAACAGCGACCGCAGTGCGTATTCGACATCGGCTGGGATCCGGCTTCGCAGGTTCCCCTCTTCCACGCCGTGCGCGAAGTGCTCCGCGTGGCCCAATTGCAGGCGGAACGAGACATCGAGCGTGGCGATCTGACGTCGGTCGTCAAGCTGACCGGCAGCATGTTGCGTTTAAGCCGCGACCTACGCCCGCGCGCACCCATGACGATGCAAGCGATCGCGAACGCGGCGGATGCGATGATCACTGCCAACCTGGTCATTCCATCGCTCAAGTCGCCTAAGTTGACCGTGGCCCAATGCGACGAACTGATGCAGTTGCTGACCCAACACGACGCCGCTTTGCGGTCAATCGATCCCTTTTTGACCGGCGTGCGCGGCGACCACATAGCAAAGCGAATGTTGATGCACGACCTGCAGCACCAGAGCGGCGAGTTCGCGGAAGACAAGTTCAAGCAGGCGTTCGGCGCGACCAACGCCACGCGCGGAGCCGCGCTGATGTCGGCATTGAACAACGGAATGGAACAGTTCGGAATGAAGCGACCGGAAGGCATGCAAGAGAAACTGATCGATATCCTGCTGGCCGAGATGAAGCCGGCGCATTACGCCGAATGCGAAGCCTTGCTTAAAGAGAAGTTTCAGATCTTAACCAGCGGCACATCCCAACCCTATTCGGCCCGCTCGAAGGCGTTCAATGAGTTTACGACAAAATTGCAGTTGCAACTTCAAACCCTTTCTTCCGAGGCTCCAAAGGCGGCGTCCAATTTGCCTCCGGAACAACAAGGCGAACTTTTCGCGAAGATTTTGAAGACCAAGGTGTCGGAAGGTATGTCCCCGGCGCCGATCTTGTTCTTTCTTCTGTGGAGCCAACTCGAAAACGGCTTGGAGGCCGCCGGTGATCTCGTGCTCATTGATGTTCAACGCAGCACCCACCGGCAGGCGACGATGGCGCTCGTCGCCTTGCGGCGCTGGTACGGTACGCACGCCGAACCCCCGCCGGACATCGCCACGGTCAGCCGCGAGGCTGGGTTGGCCGACGTCCCGCGCGACGCTTTCGGGGACGGCCCGCTGAAACTGGCGACCTTTCCCGTGGAAACGCCACTGCAAGGCAACGTCCTGCCTAACAAGGTGCTGGCCGGCGAATCCGTCATTTACTCTGTCAGCGGGGATGGCGTCGATGACAAAGCCCTCACATCAAATGTGGGCTACGCGAGAAATCCTGGCGACTGGCTGTTCCAACTGGAAATTCCGCAAAACGCCATCCCGGTAACCCCCGGCCAGCCGGCGAAGCTGCGATGAGCGGCGGCCCGGCACCGACCTCGCGAGACGCAGGACGTCGTTAGACCAGACTGCATGGTCAGCGACTGAGTTGCTGGTTCAGCCACAGTCCCCAGTCGCTGTTTTTTCCGTTACCTGCATCCTCGACAACCAGTTCCAATTCCGTGCAATCGGCGACTGGAATCGTTAACTCGCCGATCTTGCCTACGGTCATCGTTTCAGAGCGAAACAGTTCTTTTCCGTCTCCGCAGACGACGAACACGACGCTGCCAAGTCCGGACTCGTCGCGGATGCCGAATTGCGTCGTGAATTCCTTCCAGCCGCCGTCGAGGCGAACGACGTGCCGAGCCGGAGCGTGTGCCCATAGTCCGGACTCGAAGAATGAGCCTTTGACTTCCAGGAGCACGTTATTGTGAGCCACAAGACCCGACCGATTCCGCATTGGCTGGTCCCAGCCCACCGATTGCGTTTCCAGATGAACATCGGCCAGCGGCACGGACTTGACG
>SYLK01000172.1 GCA_005809115.1 Planctomyces sp.
GGGGACGTCCCGCCGCGGACGATTGCCTGGAAATCACACTGGCCGATATGCGGAGCGTGATGGATCGGAACCTTTATGGCACGATCCTCTGCTGTCGCGAAGTTGCCGGCGAAATGATGGAACGTCGCCAGGGAAGGATCATCACAATCGGGAGCATTGCCGGCTGTTTCGGTCGGTCGAGCGGGTCTGTCTACAGTGTTGCCAAGGCGGCCGTGCATGAGTGGACGCGCTGTCTGGCGGAACAGCTGCGACCGTTCAATGTCCCGGTCAATTGTGTGGCCCCCGGCGGAACTGTCACCCAGCGGTTTCTGAGGATTCATGACGTCGACAGTGAGAAACTGGTGGAAGACGGCACGCTGGATCGATATGGACGGCCGGGAGAAATTGCCTCAGTTGTGGCCTTTCTGTGCACGGATGCATCGAAGTTCATCAGCGGTCAGGTGATCCGGGTGGATGGGGGAAGTCAGACATTTCCATGCTGAGATCCGGATCAATGTCTTCCACCACCGCATAGCGTCCATCAAACCAGCGGAACAGATCCACCTCGCGGCATCGGGCGCTGCAGAAGGGGAAGTGGCGGTCAGCAGCCGCCTGAACGTCGGGCAGTGCCTTATCGCAGATGGGACAGTTTCGTCGAGTGATCATGGCGAGCTGGTTCCTGTTTCGGATTCCACAGCCAGCGCCTCATCCTCCAGCTGCAGCAAATGCAGACGGTACTGGCTGTCAAGTTCCTCAAATTTCACACCGGAGATTTTCTCGAACGATGGTTCCGACAGGAAGTCCGTCGGATCCGGCCGATAGGCAGCCGCCAGAAGTGCCACGAAATCGTCGCGGTAGACACCGTCCTGGTAGTGCATCATGAAGTGCACGACTCCGGATGCCTGAGTATAGAGTTTCGGGAGGTCCGGATGACCCTGCCAGGCATCTTTGCCCATCCCGAAAAATGACCGGAACGGGATGTAGTAGAAATTTTCGGGCTGCAGCAGCCGGTGGCGGGCGCTTTCGAATCGAATGAAGTCGGGGCGTCCGACGCTGACGCCGTGGTCCGTGATGGTGAAGGATTCAAAGTAGCAGGCCAGTCCTTCGATCATCCAGAAGTTGGACTTTTCACACAGGATCCACTGGCTGGCACCCTTCTGCCGCAGCTTTCGGGCGCGAGCCCTCGCCGCAGTCAGGCGGTCCGCTGTCGTGTGCAGGTCGAGGATCTGGTGAGTCGCCTCATGGAATAGGGTACTGAGGTCGTCATCGTCCGGTCTGGCGAACAGGTAGCAGCGGCGATCCTCCTGCCAGTACAGGCCGTTCGTCTCGATCGTCGGGGGAACCTTTCCACTGACACGCCGATTGTATTCGTCACGCGTGGCGAAAAAATGCACTTCCATGGGTGCCGCGTGTTCGCGAGAGCGACGCCCGTTGTCGGTCTTCTCCAGCCGATCCCGCATCACGGCCGGCGTCTCAAAAAAACCAGCCAGGTTCTGCTGCAGCCAGTCATGGAAGATTTCCAGATGGCGAGACAGTCGGACGGCTGCCTCCAGACTCACGTTGGTCCGAATCAGAAAATGCTCGCTCCGGACGTCCCATGCGTTCTTGAAATCCCGGCGCAGTTCCGACTCCTTGGCCGCGCTGATCCAGTCGCCCTTCCACGGTCGCAGTCCCTGTTCGTAGCGCGCGGCATCGGAGGCCGGAATCCAGCCGTACAGCTCATGGTCGACTTTGGGTTCGGGCCCTCGCCGCATCCGCGCCTCGAACGGTGACACCCATTCTCCGGAGTAATGCGGTTCGTCTCGGCGCGCCGGATCCGTGAAGTGCTCATAGCCGAGCACGGACCTGGCCTGCCTGTGGTCCGCATCCAGCCGCACAACATCGCTCACCATGGCGTACGCCAGAGACGGAAACCCGGCACGGAGTGCATCCCTGGCAGCCCGGTACATCTCGACTCCACGTTCCGTCTGATGCCGGCGCAGCTGCATCTGCCACTGCTGATCTTCCCGGGACGGGTTTTCGCTGATCGGGGCGGCTGCCAGACGGGGCAGACTGCCCCGGGATTCAGCCTCGGCAAACGCCTCGGCATTCCGCCGCACCTCTGCCGCTGCGTCTGCCATTTCCCGGTCCAGGCACCACTGTTCCACTGCCAGCAGGTCTGACTGCATCCCGTGCAGAATTTCCTGCCGCTTCTCCTGAAACCGGCGGTATCTGCGTTCACGAGTGGCATCGTCGCCCGTTGCCGCTGCGGCAACGCACAACATTCCCGTCAGAGCAACCAGGATCGCCAGCACGGAAAACGTTCGCCGAGTCGTGTGGTGGAGACACCCGGCAACCCGCGCGATGCCCCGCCGTGAGACACAGGCGGCACTGAAAACAACCGGCAGAGATTTCAATGGCGAGTCCTTTCAGGCGCAACATTCCCAGTAGAGTTTTCGAGGCCACAGACGGCGCAGCCGATCCCGCTGCGGATCTGCCACGACGGAATTTTCAGCCACGCTCCAGCAGGAAGACCACGTCCTCTGTCGATGTCGTCATCAGAGTTTCCTGGCTGATGTTGTAGGAGAAATCGTAGGTGGCGGCGATCCTGAATTCCGGGACTTTTCGGATCAGGCTCAGGAACTGGCCTTTCCGGTAGGTCCGGTACTCCATATGGTCGATGATTCGCAGTTTTCTGGTGGGAGTGTACACATCAATATGCAGTCCCAGGTGTTCCATCCGCTTTGTGCGGTCGATTCCTTTGGACCACATATGTGAATTGATCACGAGATTACCACGCCGCGCCGACCAGCTCTCTTCCTGCATCGGGGGGCAGGCTGTTGGTTCCAGATGAATCCCCAGAATATACATGCCTCCGCGGCGGAGCGCCCTGGCCATGCACTGCAGATGGGCAACTGCGGCGGCTTCCGTGCTGAGGTGGCGAAAGGTATTGATCATGTTGAACGCCACATCGAATTTCCTGCGGACTGCAAAGTCCGTCATATCCCCGACGACGGCCGTGCGGGGGAATCCGTGGCGCTCGAACCGGTCATTGCAGAAATCCACAGCCAGGCGGTTGAGGTCATTGCCGGCGACCTCATAGCCCTGTGTCGCCAGCCGGATCAGCAGGCGCCCCGTTCCACAGGCCGGTTCGAAAATGCGGCGAACCGGTCGCTTCAGGTGTTTTCGGAAACACCCCTGCAGGAAATCGAACTCGGCCTTCCAGTCAGAACCGAACAGCAGATCGTAATACTTCGGGTAGTCATAGATGCTGGAATGCACGCTTCCGGACGTCATGGGAATCTGGCTCTCTGAACAATACATCTGTGCCGGTCCTGCCTGTCGGATCCGGGCTGTCCGGCTTTTCCCGAGGCATTCCGAACAATCAAATCAGGAAAAATCCGGAACATCGTCTGTGAACGGCACCGCAGAGGGATCGCTGCCGTCGGGCCGGCGGGCCAGTCGGGCGAGATCGATGCCACCGCGCTGCTCCATTTCCAGCAGTTTGATCCGTTGTTCGATTTTCGCCAGTCTGGACTCCAGGCGGGGTGACAGTTTATCAGCGTCATCTGCGCGGGACAGGCGAGGAACAGCGGGATAGCCGAGCTGACGCTGCAGTGCGGCAAAGAAATACAGCGGATCGCGCCTGATGTTGGCACGGGCAATCCGGCCTTCCTGGTCTCCGAACAGTGCGGTTCGGCCCGGGGCGTCAGTCGATCCGACGACCGCACCTGACACCGTTGCAGCGGAGTCAGCAGCCGTCTGCGTGACACGGCGCTGCTGGTAGTGGAGCGATGCGAGATAGACGACTTCGGCCAGGTCGCGAGCCCCCAGGTGCACTCGGAGGTCACGAATCCAGCGCGACCAGGCGGCATCGTAGAAGGGATCACGCGAAATTGCCTCCAGTCCGTCGTAATACCCGAGACGATTGCGGGCGATGCACTCAAACTGGTAGATGAACAGCCCGGCCGGGACGCCACCCCGGGACCGAAAATTTGCCTCGCGTTCCAGAATCCGCAGCGCTGTGATCTGGTCAAATCGCGACTCATCCGCTTCCGCCTGCTGCATCACGAATGCCTGAAACGGGGCGAAGTAGTGCGCCAGTCGCACCATGGCCCCGCTGATGCGTCCGAGATGCATGATTTCCGCGCGCATGAAGTCGATCGCCAGCGGCAGACGAGTCGTGGCGAGGATTTCTTCCTGAATCGTCTGCAGGATCTCCTGCGATGGGATATTCTGCTCGAGACGTTCCCGATACACGCGAAACAGGTATTCCTGTTCCACGTATTCCTCGCGGTCCAGCACAGTTCCGGCCATCTGTCGGCGCCTCTGTAAAACGATGAATCCAGCCTGCCGGATCACCGAAATCCCCGGCAGCATTTCGTGAATCCGGAAACCGCAGGCCCGCAGAACTTCAGGCCGTCCGCGCGAACCGAACTGTTCAGTGTAGCCCGACAGAGTCGGACTGACGACCAGATGGTACTGGCATTTTTCGGAAACACATCCATAATCCGCTGCTCATGGCTGCATACCGCAATCACCTGGAAGTCCTGCGTCGCGCGTTTCCGCAACCGGTCTCGGATCAGGAGCATGACGCCTGGTTCGTGTTTTCGATGCTGCGGGCACTGGATCGCGTGGACGGGATGAAGTCACAGCGTCCAATTCTGGGCGAACCGGCCGAGATTGATTTTTCCCGCGCTGCCGCCACCAGGCTGCCCGAATCCGGCAGTACCGTGGAAGAGGTGTCGCGGATCCTGGTGGAACACCTCTCCGGCATGTTCATCTGGGGGCACCCGCGGTCACAGTCGAATGTGATTCCTCCGCCATCGATACCGGGAATCCTGGGGACGCTGCTGCCGGCGATCTACAACCCCAATCTGTGCAGTGAGGAGGCCAGCCGCGGCGTGGCCCTGGCCGAGGCTGAAGTCATCAGCATGACGGCTGAACTGATGGGGCTTGATCCGGCTGTGGCCGGGGGGGTGTTCACCTTTGGCGGAACCGGCACGATTCTGTACGGGATTCGGATCGGAATCGAAAAATCGTGTCCGGGAACGATGCAGCAGGGACTTCGCGAACGCCCTCTGATCCTCTGCTCCGATCAGGCGCACTATGCCGCCAGTACTGCCGCGGCATGGCTCGGCCTCGGACTCGATCAGGTGGTACGCATTCCCACGGCGGCGAATAATGAAATTCGCACGTGCCTGCTTGAAGACGAGCTGCGACGCCAGCTGAGACAGGGCCGCCGGATTGCTGCCATCGTCGCCACGATGGGAACGACCGATGCCTTCGGCCTGGACGATCTGCAGAAAATTCGTGAGATTCGCGACGATCTGGTCCACGAGTTCTCGCTGGACTACGTGCCGCAGCTCCACGCCGATGCCGTCATCGGGTGGGCGTGGAGTGTCTTCAGCGACTACGATTTTCAGTCGAACCCGCTGGAGTTCCCGGACCGCACACTGCGCGCTCTGGCCGGCACGACTCGCCGGATGCGACATCTGCACCTGGCGGATTCCATTGGTGTGGACTATCACAAGACGGCGTTTACGCCCTATGTTTCCAGCGCGTTCTTCGCACACGACGCTCGTGACCTGGCACTGCTGGCACGGGATCCCGGCGCCACACCGTATCTGTTCCAGTCGGGCAGCTACAATCCCGGACGGTTCACTCTGGAAACGACGCGTTCCGGCTGCGGCCCGATGGCCGCACTGGGCAGCCTGCGGCTGATGGGCCGGATCGGGCTGCGAACACTGCTCGGTCATCTGGTCACCATGGCTGAGACGCTGCGAAATCGCCTCACCGCGCAGCCGGCCATCAGTGTCATGAACCCTGACAACTTCGGCCCCGTGACGCTGTTCCGCGTTTATCCGGACGGCATTGACACGTTTGAAATGCCGCGTCGGGAACAGACCGATCCGCGGCTGGTCCATCAGCTGCGGCAGTTCAACCAGTACAACCGACTGGTATTCCGACATGTCAACGCAGAAGCACTGCGAGGTGACGGAGTCGTGATCTCGATGACGGACCGCTTTCGTGACACGGACTACGGCGAACCGGTGGCTGCCCTGAAGTCGTATATCATGAGCCCGTTTTCCGATGCACAGTACGTTCAGGCCGTCGTCGACTCCGTGGAACGCGCACGGAGACAGATTCCGCCGGAACTGACCGACGCAGCAGCCGACGGATTGGACATCAGACCGCAGAATTGAGAGACTTTGAGTGTTCGTGTCGCTCCGGTACCCTGTCACTGATGAACTCCGCAAGGAATCATACCATGTCCCATGCACCTGAAGATCTCTCATCGACGCGCCGCGAGTTCCTGAAGACCAGCCTGGTTACTGCGACGGCTGCCTCAGTTGCCGGAACACACCTGCAGGCATCCGGGAAATCCGAAGGTGCCCTCCCTGTCGTGGGCAGTGGTGATTAC
>SYLK01000173.1 GCA_005809115.1 Planctomyces sp.
CTGGCCGTCTTCAGTGCCTTTGACACGACCTGTGCCTGCCTGGAACTGGCGCCGATCGTGATTTCCGGAGCCGAACTGAACCGCGAGAGAATCCTTTCCAGGCTGGAGGATGGTTTCCTGGATGCAACGGCGTTGATGGAATACCTGATCCGTCAGGGCGTCCCGATGCGAACGGGCCATGAAATCGTGGGGCAACTTGTGACACGGTGTGAGCAGGCCGGGCGGCGTCTGGCCGATCTGGCGCTGTCGGAACTCCAGGCGGTCTGCCCGCTGATCCGGGACGATGTGTTTCAGGTCCTGGGCGCCCGGCAGGCCATGCAGGCGCTGGTCAGTTACGGTTCCGGGGGTGAATCCTCGGTGGCCGCCCGACTGCAGGAATGGCGCGTGCGGATTCGGGCGATTCCGACGACGGATGCCACAGACTGACTGGAACCGGCACCCTTTGGTGGTCAGATTTCGCCGGGTTTTTCGCAGTACCGCGGGAGCCAGTCCGGGTTCTGTCAGACCCGCCTATTTCTTTTGTGACTCGCTGGCGAAGCGCACATTCGGTTCGGCCGCCGGTACTCCGGAGTCGTCGCGGCTGCGAAGTGCCACCTGAGCCGGAATCTGTCGCCGGTAGGTTCCCGGAGGAATCATGCTGGCTTTCGCGACTTCGCCCTTCAGTGACCCGTTCTGATACGGCCCCAGCCCGAAGGCGAACCAGTTGTTGTCATTGGATCGGGCCAGCGACATCCCGCCGTCCCCCAGAACCTGCCGGGACTTTGCGTCGTAGGTGACAATCGCCAGTTTGGAATAGGCAGATTGTGCCCGGCGCTCGGCAAGGCGAACTTCCGGCAGGGTCAGCATGCCCGGCAGGACAATTTCCGGTGTCCCGAGATAGGCGTCACTGGTATCAGTTCCCACGCCGCCGCTGCGGACTTCCATGACAACATCCGCGTCGTCGGCCGCCGCCGCCAGCATTCCTCCGGACCGCAGGATCCGATGCCGCAGCGATCCCACAACATAGCCCTTGTCCACGCACTCCAGGTATTTTTCATCCAGGAACACCTTGTGGCCGTACAGCGGAGTGAAATCCACCTTGTCGAGCGACTGATCAACGGCGTTCGACAACAGCAGCTGTTCCTTCGCGGTGCGCGCTGTGTTGGATGTCGAGCTGGATGTACAGCCGACAACAATTCCCAGGGCCAGGAGCACCAGGAGCCATGCCGGAGATCGCGAAATCATGGTCGTTCCTTCAGTTCGGGTTTGGTCGGCCGTCGGAACCGGCTTGCGCCGACTGGCTCCTATGTCAGCGGCTCAATTGACCGCCGCACAGTCTGAGACCCGGGTATAGTCGGAGGCCGCGCGGGTTGCAACGGCACCTGAAATGCCCGGTGCCGCTGCTGCTGTCAAACATGCCGCGGGGCACCAGTCGCTGCGCAATGCTGCCGGTCCGCAGATCCATCTGACTGAAGCACAGGCAGAATTCGCCGCAGTTTTCCTGGACGTCACTGAACCGCCGGGTCGAGCGGCACACCACACTTCGGGAAGTCCCCCAGGGCAGACCTGGAACCGGCCGCGGCCAGTCGTTCCGTCCGGTCATCCCTTCCGCACGCGGATCAGTTTCATGATTCGTCCGGAGACATTCCAGTCCTGCACATACAGGTTACCGTCCCGGTCCCAGAACGAGCCATGCGTTCCGCTGAACACACCTTCAATCCATTCTTCCTGCGGGACCTTGAAGTTCACCCGCTTTTCGGGGTCCGGATTGTGGCCCAGGACCGCCATGATGGTGTTGTTCCTGTCAAGAATGATCAGCCGCCCGTGGAGATCCGGCACCGAGACAAAGTCGCCCTGGACTGCAGCTGACGTCGGCATGCCCAGACCAGTGACCACCACTTCCATGAAATTGCCGTCCAGGTCGTAGTGCAGCAGGCGTCCTTTGGGCTCGTGGTTCCTGTCACAGATCAGGAGACGCGGTGGCTCGTAGCGAGTGTCCAGCGTCATGCCGTGGGCCGTGTTGAACTGTTTCAGATCGTTTCCCTTCGACCCGAAATGCATCAGATATCTGCCGGATTTGTCAAATTTGAAGATATGATTGCTGGCATATCCGTCTGCCAGAAAGATATCCCCGTTCGGAGCGACGGTGATGGCCGTGGGATTAAAGGCCGTCAGCTTCAGACCGGATTCTTCCGGGAACTTCAGCTTCAGCACAATGTCTCCCGTCTCCCCGCTGAACTTGATCCCCTCGGCGTTTGCATTGCGGGCTCCGTAGATGAACTCGCCGTCTGCTTCCTCACGGATCTCCATGTCGTGGATGTTGGAATAGTCATCGCCAATGAAGCGACGGATGACTTTGCCTTCCGGAGAAAACACGAACACGCCCATCTGAGCGCTGGTGTAGATGCTGCCAGCCTTGTCGATCACGACGCTGCCATGGGTGGGACCAATCTGCGATTTCCCGTCCTCTCCCAGTCCCCAGCCGGGTACTGTGTCGAAGGTCATGAGACCACAGCCCATGCGGACCGGCAATGGTTTTTCGGCAGACCAGACTGGCAGTGCGATGGTCGTGAGAATCGCCAAGGTGATCCGCATCAACAGCGTTTTCATACTGAACAGTCCTGACAGTAAATTGTGTTGTTTCGAAGAAATTCCGTTCAGAGAGACCTGAGGGAACTTGTGCCTGACAGAGGACTTGATCCCGGGGCGGGCATCGGCAGTATCGGTGAGGGCTCGCTGCTTTTCAACTGTCGACGATCACTCCTGTGGCCGGCACACGCTGCAGAATCCACCTTTGCTCAGACCATGGGACCAGTCGACTGATCATCGGTCCTGCCTGTCTGACACGGACGCTGCTTTCCGGCGGCCCGACACTGGTCGTCGAAACGCACCATGTGGCAATGCGTGGCGGTACACGGCTGGCAACCGACGTATATTTGCCGGACGGAACGGGGCCATGCCCCGTGATTTTTCGTAACCGCTCACGGGCCGGGGACTGGCTCATATTCCCGCTGAAAACAAATGGGACGTGGGTAGCCGCATGCGCCCCGATCCAGATCGCCCCGGGAAAATGTGCCTGTCCCCCTCCCTTTGCCCGCCACGCCATTGGTACCTGGCGGAATCGTCGGCCACACTTCCCGGAAGCAGGGCCAGGAAACGTGATGTCCGCCATTTTTGAGATTTCGCCGAGTTTTTTTGGCCGCCCCTGGAATGCCGTCTCGATGGCTCGTATGAACGCAGTGTGGCAGGCCGTTCCTGCCACCGGCATGCCACGAATTCCCCGTCGCGGCGGGCCGCCCTGTTTGAAAAGCGGCCAAAAAACCGCGCCGGCCCACCATCGATTTGCATTCATGGCCGAACGTCGCCTGCGTTGCTGTCTGGTCTCCTCCGACGAATCACCGACTCTCCCGAAGAAAGCACGAACCCGTGACACTCTCACTTGGACAGGTCCGCCAGGCCATCGATCTCGCACAATCCGCCGTGGGAAACCTCAATGTGAAATTGCGAAACAATGATCTTGCCGCCTGGCAGAAAGCACAATTGGAAAAGGAACTGCGACTTCAGACGAATGCGGTAATC
>SYLK01000174.1 GCA_005809115.1 Planctomyces sp.
CGTCGGCTTTCTGGGTGCTTATCGAAACCCCGGTTCATTCAGCCCGCTCGTCGCCGGCATTCTGGGCTCCCTGCTGACCACCTGGGTCACTTTCATTCCCTGCTTTTTCTGGATTTTTCTGGGGGCGCCGTCTGTCGAGCGATTACGCGGCAATCGCCTGCTGACGTCCGCACTCTCGGCGATCACCGCCGCAGTCGTCGGAGTGATCCTGAATCTGGCACTCTGGTTCTCGGTCCATACTCTGTTTGCAACCGTCGCTGTACGGACGCTGTATGGAGTTCGCCTGCTGGTGCCGGACCTGGCAACCGTCCGCGTGGCGGCCGCCGGACTGGCTGTCCTCGCGTTCTTCCTGACGTTCTGCTGCAAGCGGAGCATGGCTGTAACACTCATCATCTGCGCCGCAGCAGGCGCCGGCCTCTTCTTCGCCGACCTCTGAGCCAACGACCTCTGAGCCAGCGTTCCGAAGGTGTCTTGTCACAGTCATTGCTGCTATTGAAGTCACGAGATGGCACAACTTGAAATCATCGTGGTTCTGCTGATGATCGGCGCCAACGCGATCTTCGCGGCCTATGAAATCGCCCTGGCATCGGTCTCGCTCTCGCGGCTGCAGGTCATGGCGGCTGAAGGCCGCATGGGAGCCGCCGCAGCCCAGTTCATGAAAGAGGAAATCGAAAAGAGCCTCGCCGTGGTTCAACTGGGAATCACGCTCGTGGGCTATATCGCCGCCGCCACCGGCGGTGCCAGTGCCGGTGACGACATCGCGCCACGGCTCAGGGAACTCGGACTCGGTCCCGTCTCTGCCACGGTTCTGGCCATGACCATCGTCGTCCTTCCCCTGACGGCCGTTACGATTGTGATCGGTGAACTGGTGCCCAAATTGTTCGCCTTGCGCAACAAGGAATGGGTCTGCCTGCAGCTCTCGCCGGTGATGAAACTGTTCGCCACCAGCGTCTGGCCCGTGGTCTGGCTCCTGGAATCGTCAGCCTCCGGCCTGATGGATCTGAGTGAGAAGATCTGGACGCCGCGCCCCCACGCCAGTTCCAGAATCGAGGCCGCAGAACTCCAGGAACTTCGCGCCATCGCCAGCCTCGCGCGCACCTCACGCCTGATTGGCGCCCGGGAAGAAAATATCATTCTGGGGGCCGCAAGACTGTCCAGTCGACCGGTCGAGGAAGTTCTGCTGCCGGCCGAACACATCCGCATGCTCAGTCTGCAGGACAGCATCGCCGAGTGCCTGATCAAGGCGCACCTCGATATGCACACGCGGTTTCCCGTCTGCGAATCCCCCGGAAATCCCCAGACCATCTGCGGCTACGTGACGTTCAAGGACATCGTGGCGATCCTGAAACTCAATCCCGGCGAGCCTTCCATCCGCGGCATCATGCGGACCATACCGGCCGTTGCCTGGAATCTGCCCATCTCCAGTGTGCTCGAGCAGCTGATGAAGGAACATACGCACATCGCTCTGGTTCGCTCTGCCGACGGACTGATCGCCGGAATGGTCACCCTTGAGGATATCATCGAAGAACTGATCGGCGATATCCAGGACGAATACGATCTGCTGCCGGTCCACGCCGTGCGTTCCGGTGATGGCTGGGTCGTCGGTGGCGGCATCAGCCTCAAACGAATGCAGGAACTGACGGGTATCGACCTGTCCGCACACCTGCCCGCGCCAGACGTCCACAACCTGAGCGGCTGGATTGTCGGGCACCTGGGCACGATCCCGAACGGCGGCGAAGTGGTGATTCGGGACGGAATCCGCATCCTCGTCAGAAAAGTCCGCCGACAGCGAGTGCTGGAAGCCTCGGTCAGCCTGACGACACCATCAGGCGAGCGGCCGTAAGAAAGTCGGCTGGACCAGGGCGACTGGACCAATGCGGTGTCCGCTCCGGATCGCCTTCTGCCCCTCGCCGCACGTCACAGCCGTGACGCATCAGCTCTCACATCCGCTACTTCAGACAGAAAAACGCACAATACGACGCAAACGCCCAGCTCGACAGCCCGCCGAACAGCACTGCCCGCAGCACACGCGACTGCAGAAATGCACCCGCCCCGACCGCCGCAATCACTCCAAAACACGGCAGCAGCCCCAGTGCGTAACTCGACTTCGCCAGGCCATAAATCGGGATGCCGACAAACTGGTCCAGAATAGCCGCCAGATAAATCCCCACGGCCGATACGGCAAACAGGATCTGAACTCGGGATGTCCCCGATGGTCGCCGCCAGCCGACAACCAGTCCCGACAGCAGACAGGCCATCGGGACGATCGCCGTCCAGGGGCCAACCTGCAGGAAATCCACGTTCCACGGAGTCTGATGAGCCGGCAATAACGTGGCACTCATCTGGCCGTCACACCACAGCGATGCGTACATCCCGTCCCAGAAGCCGTCTGCAACTGCGAAGATCGGCTGGACCAGGGAACTCCCAAACGTCGTCAGCTGGTGCCATGTCCGATATCCCGGGTGCTGACTCCAGACGATCCCACGAGATGGATCCGCTCCACCAAGAAAGGGGCTGCCCAGATGCACCCAGTTGCGCACATAATACCATCCACAGACCAGCAGACAGGTGCCGAGCATCGCTGATCCGGCGGCGACATGCCATCGGAACCCGGCACGCCGCGTCACCCCGTGATGAACCACCGTCACCAGGACCAGCGGCGCGAGCAGTATCGGTGTGACCTTCGCCAGCAGTGCCAGGCCCCAGACCAGGCCCAGACGACTGAACGACCAGACCCCGTGCAGTTCTCCGCTCGGACTCAACAGCGACAGACACTGCAGAATCACGAGCCCCGTCAGACAGGCCGTCAGGGGCTCATTGCAGAACGTCTGCGGCATGTAGAGACTCATCGGCATCATCCCGCCGACCAGCATGGCGATCACCTGCCGATCGTCATCCGCCGGGAAGACCAGCCGAGCCGCCCGAAAGAGGATTTCGATCTGTGCCATGCCGCAGAGTAACGGAAAGATTCGCAGCAGTTTCGCACATTCGTCCGGGCTCAGGACGGAACTGGCCAGGTGATACACGGGAGCGGCCAGCAGGTACTGCAGCGGCGACTGAAACAACTGCCAGCCCTCACTGGCCAGCGGCACGCGCTGATTCTCGATCAGATACCGGACGTATTCCAGATGCCCCCGGTAGTCGAACCCGATCAGCGTTGACACGGACCAGATATTGTTGGTCGCCAGCAGCCACCACGCCCCCAGCAGGATCCACCGGACGACCGAAGCCGAAAAAGGAAATGCGATTCCGTAGGCCCGGTAAAATCCCCCGTCAGCGAAAATGGCCGATTGGCACGAATCCAGCGGGCGGTAGATTCATGAGTCAGCAGGCAGAAACGAGGATCATTTGTCCATTGCCACACCCGAAGACCGGCGACACCAACCAATGCGGTAACCACCAGCAGCGTCAGGATCGCTCGCCGCCTCCATTCGGCGGTCGCTTTCTGCCGAAACCGCGATTCGTCGCTGTCGGCCTCGACAGCCAGCCCCTGGCTCAATCGTGGCATAAGATTCCAGCCTGTGAACATCCGCAGATTTGTGACAGAAACATCTCAGACAGAAAAATAACCACCGCAGGATGCGAGCTGATTTGCGACTTCGACCCATCTTTCTGCAGGTGCTCGACTGGACCGGGCGGCAACTGCGTCGCAGCAAACTCTGCTCGATCGCAGCGAACGCTCCGCCGATTCTGGAGCGACTGCAGCCGTCAGAAGAACTGTGGCTGCACGCCGTCGAGCAATTCGGCAGGCGCCGAGCCGCCAACCGTCTGACTCGAGCAATGCTGAAAGACTATTCCCGACTTCAGCGGTGGGAACAGTCACTCGGGGGAAATGCACAGGTTGAGTCTCCGCTGGTACTCATCAAGTGGGTCACAGGATACCATCTATGACTGGTCAGGGCTCGTCTCGGTCGTCAAGTCGACACCGGCCCCGATCTCTGTCGAGGGCGCACCGGAACAGGATTCGAACACCGCGCTCGCAGAGCAGCTCCTGGGCACAGGCACACGGACCACCGGAGGATTTCGTCGTGCTGCAGCCCGCGACGCGGCAAGGCGCTGCGGAAATTCAGGCAACGGCCTGTCAATGGTCCAGCGTCCCGGGAGGAGATCCCGCTGACAGGAGTCATCGATCCCGCACGTTTCGTCCTGATCCGGGCCGCGCCATGGTCCGTGCCGAAGTTGTCCGGGTCTTTCGCGGCGGATCGCGAATGCCGCCGCGAACGCCGGCTCAGTTCACGGTCAGTGTGCTTTCGGGTGAAGAACATCCCCATGAGATTCCGATCGGCGGAACAATCTGGACGAACTATGCGGCATTGCAGTCAGCTCGATACATGGAAGTGTTTCTCGACGGAATTCCGCCAAATCTGGGTATCACGCTCTGGCAGCAGGCAATCATCGAATCGCCGACCGAGCGAGCCGTGATCCCTTCACCGCCACAACTCAGAAAACGCCTGGGCTCCTGGCTCCGCCACCTGCTGACACGTGGGCGACAGACAGAATCCTGATTCGTCAGAATCCGTCGGGTGCACAACGGACGGCCACCGGCCTGCAATCTGCGGACCCAGTCCTGCTGCCAAAACTCGGTCGCTTCACGACTTCCCAGCATTTACGCTGAACCAATCCCGGCTTCCGCATCGGAATGAGACCTGCGACGGGCGAACTGCCGATTATCAGCAATCCAGTCGTTGCGCGTGTAACTGATGACCGAAGTGTCGGTTTCCTGAACTTCCAGCAGCGCAAGACGGAATCCCATCTGAGTTATCTCGCTGAACAGCAGGTGGCAGAGATTCTCCACACTTGTCGGCCCGTCCATGACTTTCAGCCGGAGTGTCTCACCGGTTCGTGCCCTGTGTTGCTGCAGAGTTTCACAGAGCGGATCATGAACGTTGATCAACATGCCGTGATCGTAATTTTCCTTGAGCCACGGCTCAATCTGCGAGTCGCAGTCGCCAAAGAGTGTGCTGATATCTCTGTCACGTTCCACCTCGAAGTGGCAACGGACTCCGTAGCGATGGCCGTGGAGATTCCTGCATTTGTCCTCCAGCGTCTCATTTCGATGTGCGGCGTAGAACTTGTACTGTTTCTGAATGATCATGCGAACCTCCTCACGTCCATCGTCTCGTGCCCGGATTGGCTCATCAGTTCGGCATGTTGATGAGCGACATCAACTCAGCCCGACTCGCCGGATCGCTGCGGAACGATCCTCGCATCGTACTGGTCACGGTCAGGCTCCCGGTCTTGCGGATCCCGCGGATCGACATACACGAGTGTTCGGCCTTGATGATCACGCCAACAGCGCGACTGCCCAGACGATCTTCAATCAGGTCAGCGACGGTCTGTGTCATCCGCTCCTGTACCTGTGGCCGACGGGACACCTCTTCCACCACTCGAGCCAGTTTGCTCAGCCCCGTGACCCGTCCCTTTGGAATGTACGCGACATGGGCTACTCCACGAAACGGGAGCAAATGATGCTCGCACATGCTCGTGAATGGAATGTCACGCACCAGCACAATTTCGTCATAACTCTCTTCAAACGTCACTTCCAGATGACGTCCCGGATCCTGCTGCAGACCTGAAAACATTTCCGCGTACATTTTGGCCACACGCCGCGGTGTCTCGAGCAAGCCGTCGCGGTCCGGGTCTTCGCCAACCGCTGTCAGAATTGTGCGGACTGCAGCTTTGATGGCTGCCAGATCGACCGCAGACTCGGTCAGCAGCGCGCGTCGGCCATGCCGGGACTCATTCGTTCGCACACAACAATCGTCCGTGGTGGATTCATCGGTGAGGGTGTCATTGAATGCGACTGACATGGTTGAAGTACCTTTCATTTCTCAGAGTTAAAGAGACAAAAAAAGGGGCGCCGACTGCAAGTCAACCGCCCCAAAGTCCACGTCGTCCGTCGTCGGATCACGGGAGGATTACGCTGTCGATGACGTGAATCACACCGTTGGAAGCTTCGATATCAGTGGCCACCACTTTGGCCGCATTGACCATCACACCTTGACCACTCACTTTGATCGCGGCATCTTTACCGTTGACGGTTTTCGCAGATTTCAGCTTCACCACCTCACTTGCGAGGACTTTCCCTGACACGACATGGTACGTCAGGATGGCGATCAGCTTTTCCTTGTTTTCGGGCAGTAAGAGGCTTTCGACAGTTCCTGCAGGAAGTTTCGCAAAGGCGGCATCGGTTGGGGCGAAGACTGTGAATGGACCTTCCCCTTTCAGCGTATCGACCAGTCCGGCAGCCGTCAGAGCAGCGGCCAGAGTCTTGAAGGAGCCGGCAGCCACTGCGGTGTCCACGATGTCTTTGTCCGCTGGCAGCATGACGCTGTCGATAACGTGGATCACGCCGTTCGAGCAGGCAATGTCTGTCTTCACAACGTTTGCGGCATCGACAGTGACCTTGCCGTCCTTCACCGCGACGTCGATCTGCTGCCCTTGCACTGTCATCGCACCTTTGATTTTCACGACGTCGGCAGCCATCACTTTCCCAGCCACGACATGGTAAGTCAGGATTGCCTGGAGTTGTGCTTTGTTCTCTGGCTTCAGCAGCGATTCCAGTGTGCCCTTTGGCAGCTTCGCGAATGCTTCATCGGTTGGAGCGAAAACGGTGAACGGTCCCTCACCTTTCAGGGTCTCGACAAGGCCTGCCGCCTTCACAGCCGCGACGAGGGTCTTGAACGAGCCAGCCCCGGCGGCTGTGTCCACAATGTCTTTCGCTGCCGGCTTGGCAATCGCGGTTGTCAGCAGATGACGGCCAACCCAGCGACTGGTCGTCGCCGTCCCATTACACTTTGAACCAGCTTCTGCCGTCACAGAGAGCGCCAAAAATCCTGTCGTCAACACTGCCATCAGTTTCTTCATCTCGAATCTCACTTCATTCTTCCAGGGGTGTCATTCTTCCAAACGTTCAAAACGTTCAGCTCTGATAAGCACACCGCAGGCGACTGGCGGCAGATAACACGTTTTTGCAAATAAAACAAAAAAAGTGGAAACACCACTGATTTCGAGGAGACTGCGAAACAAATGACGCGTAAATCGGCAAATCTGTGAATTCTGCGGCATTTGTAAAACAGCACGTTCGTCGCCTGCGTTCTCCGCAGGTCGGAAGCCCGCACCAAATCTGAACATATGTATCCTTCGCGCATCACCCTCCTGCCATTGTTACCTTCGAAGAATTTCTCCCTGCTGCACTGCAAACACTGCAAACGGTGAGGATTTTGTCTTCCTGAGAAGATTTTAGACCACGAGTGTTGCGAGCTTTTGGGTGCTGGCGGCTCTGGCAGTGGCGAAGGAAGGGAGGAGGCGGCGACCTTCGGCCGAGAGCTGGTAACGGTGGGTTTTTGTAACCTTGAACATCAGGCCGTGGTCAGTGAACAGACGCAGCAGGCGAGTGATTCGTCCCGACTGACGACGACGTTCGTCCGGATCTGTGGTGACGCCGAACAGTGCCTCACGAATGTCGCGATTGCGAAAACCATTGACGCAGAATTCGCCTTTCAGAACTACGGCAACCAGTTCCGCATCAATGCCATACATCGGGTTTAGACCTCGCAGCGACGAGGCAGATCGACGACGCCTTTGCGAAGTTGTCGCTGGCGTTTGGTGGCATCCGACGCTTCGCCTTCTGCCGTTCGGAAAACTCGAAAGTCGCGGACATCATTGATGGTCGTTTCGATCCGCAGGACCGTGCCCTGTTTGTCGTACATCTTGATCGAGTTCCGGTTGAGGTGATGTTTTACGCACACGCCTTCCGGGCGAGTTGTCAGGCGCGTGGCAACTTCGCAGTTGAAGCGAGCAGGTACGCCGTCGTGGGAAATGCGATTCTTCCCGAGAAACCGCAGCACTTGCTGGCTGCCGAAGGTTGTCATCGAATGTCGCAACAGCGAAGGATACAATTCAGCCAGTTGGCCAGATGATCGGAACATCACGTCGGTTGCATACTCCGTTTCATCCGCCGACCAGTACGGTCGAAGGCGATCCTCGAAATACGGCAGCTCCAGAAGTGGCGGACACACGTCCCCGGTCAGATCGTTCAGCAGGTTGCTCCACGGCAGCCACGGTTGTTTGTCCAGCAACGACTGTGCACGTTCGTATGGCCTTCTGCAGATCGAGCGTCTCTGTTCTCGGATTGCGATGGATCTCATACGACTGACAGGGTTCGACCACACTGAGCACGCAGACCAGTCCTTCAGTCATTCCTTCGCGACGAATCAGTTCCCTGACCAGATCCTCTTTCGAAATGGCCGAACTCTGCAGATACTGAATCGCTCGCCTCAGAGCAATGGAATGTAAATCGCAGTTGCGCGGACCGACATCGTGTCGAATCGCAGTCGCGGCTGTATTGGTTCAGCGTAAGATGTGGTGTCATTGGGCGCCCAAAAGCCGCCACGGAAAGGCGCTTCAAAAGCAGCCATTTTGAGAGTTGAGAGATGCTGTTCAC
>SYLK01000175.1 GCA_005809115.1 Planctomyces sp.
AGGGAGTCAATCGTGGCGGACTGGATGGAAGCGGACTGGTCTACATGGAGCGACTGATTGACAACATGTGCATGCAGCTCGTGCAAAAGCCCGAACAGTATGATGTGCTCGTTATGGGTAACCTCTACGGCGACATCCTCAGTGATCTCTGCGCGGGGCTTGTCGGTGGACTGGGGGTTGCCCCGGGAGCCAATATCGGGACCGACGGAGCCATCTTCGAAGCGACCCACGGCAGTGCTCCGAAGTATAAAGGTCAGAACAAGGTCAATCCGACGGCACTGATCCTCTCGGGCAAGCTGATGCTGGAACATCTGGGTGAACATCAGGCCGCGGCAAAGCTGGAACAGGCCGTGGCTGACGTGATCGCCGAGGGCCGGGATGTAACGTACGACATGAAAGCCGAACGAAACGATCCCACCGCCGTGGGGACACAGGAAATGGCAGAAGCCATCTGTGCCAGAATTCGTCAGCTGTAACGGATCCGTCGAGGAGACTTCCGCGGGAGCAAGTGGCAGGTACTGGCTCAGATGTCTGCCGGTTCGGGGGGATCCCACGGTCGGCTGCAGAACGGGCAGTCTGCGCCGACCATGGCACGCCGGACGTTGACAGGAAGCAACGATGTTCTGTGCATATTTCCAGGCCGGACATTGTCGTTCCTGCTCACTGCTCGATCAGTCCTGCGAAGCCACGCTGCAGAGCAGGCAGTCTCTGCTGGCCGGCCTGTTCCCGGACACACGGATTCAGGCCGTCACGCCGACCACGGCGCCAGCCGGCAGTCGGATTCGCGCGCGTCTGGCCGTGTTCGGCACGATCGATCGTCCGCAGTTCGGCTTCCTCAACCAGCAGCGGGAAATCGCCGCAGTCCCGGAGTGCCCCCTGCACCATCCGGCGCTGAATCGCTTCCTCAGCCGGATGCCGGATGTGATCGCGAGCTGCAGACTGACACCCTGGTCCCTCGCAGATGACAGGGGTGAGCTGAAGTTCGTTGTGCTGACGTGCGCACCGGAATCGCAGAAGCTGATGGTGCAGCTGGTGCTCCGCTCGCGTGAAAGTGTCGATCGCATCCGACGAATGTGGTCCAGCCGCGGTGCTGCCGACTTTCCGGAGGTGGCGGTCCTGTCGGTCAACCTCCAGCCTGTTCGATCGTCGGCACTGAATGGTCAGATGGAAATCCCCGTGTCGGAGCAGCAGCGACTGCCCATAGCCTACGGAACCACGACGGTATTGTACGGGCCCCAGAGTTTCATTCAGTCAAATCATGAGGTGGCTTCGCGGCTGTACCAGACGGCCGCCAGTGTCATTCAGCAGAGTGACATCACCGGACTGCTCGACCTGTATTGCGGTACGGGCGCATTTTCTCTGGTGGCGGGACAACCGCAGCACCAGATTCTGGGCGTGGATATCTCTGCCGATTCGATTGCCGCCGCCCGGGAAAGTGCGCGGATTCGCGGTCTGTCGCAGGCCCGATATGAATGCTGCCCGACCGGACAGTTTCCGCTGCCGATCACGACGTCCGGCAGTGCACCCTTCAGCTTCGCTCCGGACGCAGTCATCTGCAACCCACCCCGCCGGGGACTTGACGCCCGGACCTGCCAGTTCCTGGTGCAGACCGGAGCGGACCTGTTGCTCTATTCCAGCTGCAATCCGGTCACGCTGCGACGCGATACCGATCACCTGGCACAGGTGTATCAAATTGAGGAGCTGCATCCGTTCGACATGTTTCCTTTTACACATCACGTGGAGACGCTGGCGGTGATGCGACTTCGTCAGCAGTGAGCAGACTCTCAGGGGGAGAAGGGACCGGGTATGACAATCAGAACCTGTTTTTTTGACATGGGCAACGTCCTGCTGTATTTCTCACACGAACTGATGTGCCAGAACATTGCGCAGCTGATCGGTCTGCCGGCCGCCGATGTCCGGAGACTCCTGCTGGTCGAAGGCTGGTTGTGGCGGCTGGAGCGCGGCGAGATCACTGAACAGCACCTGCAGGTTGAACTCGCGCGCAACACCGGTTCCGAGATCGATCTGACCGCGCTGCGATTCGCCACGGCAGATATCTTCCGCCTGAACGAATCGATTGTGCCGGTCCTGCACCGCCTGAAGCGGCAGGGACTGCGGCTGGTTCTGCTGTCCAACACCAGCATCACACATCTGCGATTTATTGAAGAACGCTTCAGCGTGCTGGAGCTGATGGACGATCGGGTGACATCATTTGAAGCCCGGGCGATGAAGCCCGAGGATCAGATCTTTCAGGCAGCCCTGGAACGAGCCGGGTGTGAGCCGCAGGAGTGCTTTTACACGGACGACATTCCGGCCTATGTAAAAAAGGCAGAGTCACTGGGAATCCACGCCCATCTGTACACAAACACGGACGCACTGCTGCAGTCGCTGCAGTCGCTGGGTGTGCTGCCGTGATTTCGTCAGATATCCAGCGGGCCTCGCGCAGTCCCCTCTCCCCCGGGGACGCTCACTGTACCACACAAGTCGGTTTTCGTGACTTCAGGTAAGACCGCCCGGATTCGCGGCTCCGGTGGATCGATTCGTCAGGATTCGGTCATTCGGTTTTCCTCGTACTCGTACTCAGCATCGCGGTACTCGTACTCGTCCTCGATC
>SYLK01000176.1 GCA_005809115.1 Planctomyces sp.
AGAAATTGGCGGCGGCCGGAGGGCATCTGGATTTCCTGATGTACGGTGGGAATCCTGCAGAAACATCCGCTTCGAAGCACTTTTCGAAGCATAACCGGAAGTACGCGTCAGGGAAACCGGAGAGCCGTGCGACACGCGCTGCCTCCTGCCGCCGCGACAACGTGCCGGATTTGCTGCGGTTCGACTTGAACCGAGTCGCTGCGAGTGTACTCTGTGTGGCCGCGGACTGTCACCCGGCCGTCTGGCCCGTTGTTCCCGTATTTCCCGCAGGGAATTTTTCCAGCAGAAGCCTCAGACGTGAAACTGGCATGGCACTTCAGCAAGGTCAATCCGCGGTTCAAGAATCGTGAGGCGACTCAGGGCGAGTTTTTTTCGTGCGACACCGAGCTGCGGGCGTTTGTGCGGGAAGCGATTCAGAATTCTCTGGACGCCCGGCGACCGGGGCACCAGGGCCCGGTCGCCATCCGCATCTTTCTGTCCGGCTCGGCACAGGCCCTGTCTCCGGAAGCATCACGCCGGTATTTTCGGGGCGGCTGGGAACATTTCACCAGCGCGGGCAGCGGACTGCGCGATGCGCCAGCACCCGAGGATCCCTGTTGTTACGTCGTGTACGAAGACAGTGGTACGACCGGGCTGACCGGGGATGTCGAGCAGTACCATGACATTCCCGGCGTGGGTAACCCGTTCTACTATTTCTTTCGTGCAGAAGGTCAGTCGCACAAACAGGAGGCAGGGCGTGGTCGCTGGGGTCTGGGAAAATTCGTCTTTCCCCGCAGCAGCCGGATCCGCAGTTTCTTTGGCCTGACAGTGCGGCAGGACGACGGCCGTCGTCTTCTCGTCGGACAGTCCATCCTGAAGTCTCATCATGTGGATGGTCGGAGTTTCACGCCTGACGGCTGGTTCGGACGCAAGCCGGAGAAGAAGGAAGCCGCGATCCCGGTCGAGGACGAAGAGTTCATCGCGCAGTTCGAGCGGGACTTCTGCCTGGAACGTCATGACGATCCCGGCTTGTCGATTGTGATCCCCTACAGCGATCCGTCGTGGCAGATCACCGATGTGGCACGCTGTGTGATTGAGGACTATTTCTACCCGATCCTGCGGGATGATCTGGTCGTCGCGATTGAAGACCCGGAATCGCAGTTTGTGGTGCAGTCGCATTCCATCGACGACGTCCTGGCGGGCTGTGATCCGGAATTCCGGCCGGTGATGCAGCCGCTGCTGGATCTGACTCGCTGGGCGCTGACGCTGCAGCGGTCTGCGGCACTGCCGATATTTCCCATGTCAGCCAGCCGGGGCGGGATGAAATGGTCACGTGAGCTGTGCAGTTCGGAAGTGTTTGAAGTGGTTCGCCGGGGCTTTATCGAGACCGGCCGTGCCGCCGTGCGGGTGCAGCTGACCATTCAGATCCGGGGCCAGTCGCCAGTCGCGACTCACTTTGACCTTGTTCTGCAGCGGCAGGAGGAGAACAGCCGGAATCGTCCGGTGTACATTCGCGACGGCATCGTGATCTCAGACGTTCGATCGCGGCTGATGCGGCATGCGTGTGCCGTGCTGGCAATTGACGATCCGCCACTGGCGCGGCTGCTGGGAGATGCGGAGAACCCGTCACACACTGACTGGCACGAGGAATCGTCTCATTTCAAGGGACGGTACGTGCAGGGTCCGGCGATTCTGAGGTTCATCCGGAACGCGGCCCCCGATCTGTACCAGCAGCTGGTGGATGCACCGGAGCCGGAAGACGCAGAGCTGCTGCTGGATGTGTTCTCCATCGGTTCCGAGTCGGAGCAGTCCGGATATCCGGTCGGCTTCGAGACGCGATCTTCCCGCCACAGCCGTCCTGGCGCCGCAGGACCGAAGAGGATTCCCGCCGGGCTGCCCGCAAGACCGTATCGCGTGTCCCGCAGAAAAGGCGGGTTTCGCATCGTGGGAGGATTGTCTGCAGGAAGTGCTGGCGGGAGCACAAACCTGCCGTCGTCCGGATTGTTGTCTCCTCTGATCGTCCAGGTGGCATACGACCGCCGCTCCGGGAGCGCCCTCCGACGCTACAGTCCGGCGGACTTCCAGCTTGACGTCGCCCCCATTCGGATTGCGGCTCACGGTGCGGAAACGGAAATTGTTGCACCAAACGTGATGCACCTGCGGCCGTTTCTTTCCGAGTTTGAAGTGACCGTTACGGGGTTCGATGTGAATCGCGATCTGTTTCTGAGCACACAACCGCTGAGGTCCGCGCCGGAATCTCCCGTAGCCTGAGAGACGAAGCCATGCCGCGACTGAATTTTACCGGGCGCCGGAAAATCTCGCACCGTCACGTTCGCATCAGTGTGACAGGGATTGGCGGGATCGAAAGCATGTCGGCAGCGATGGACCTTTCCTCATACCGGTTTCCGCCGGATGCGAGAATCGTGGTTGAGGCCATGCGGCAGCTGGATCTGGTGCGATTCGAGTACGGCACGGTGGCGGCACCAGCAGCCGTCAGCAGCTGCCGGCTGTCAGAGTTTGCCACACTGGCGGGTCTGAGGTTTCGCCTGAAGGTCGTGTCCGCCGACCATCCGCGGGGTCGGCTGCTGGGGGTGGCAGACAGAATGGTGCCTCAGGAGGCCCACCGGGAGTCATTGCTCCGAGTACCGCTGCTGGCCGTCAGGTCTCAGGATCTGGGTCGAGAAATCTGGCGTCTGGATTTTTCTGATGAACCTGTGCTGCTGGTCAATCCTCGGGTCGCCGGTCGGAAAGCTCTGGCCCGTTCACCCGAATTTCAGTCACTCGTATTGCCGGAGATTCTGCGGTCCATACTGCACCGTATCGTGCTGCAGGACGGAGTCCGAACGTGCGATGATCCGGCAGAATGGTCGGCGCGCTGGCTGCGATTTGCCTGTTCGCTGCCGGGCGTGGGCGAGCTGTCACTGACTGGTGACAGGGAACTCGATCTCGACTGGATCGCCGGCGCGGTCGGGGCATTCTGTCGCTGGCGGTCGGTCGACCGCCAGTTTGCGACATTCTGGCGGGCCGGTCCCTAACGCAGAGGTACTTCATGACAGCTCGTACGATTGACGGAAAAGCACTGGCTGAAGCCGTCCGTAACGACGTGGCCGCGCAGGCGGCACGACTGACGGCCGACACCGGAGTCACACCGCGTCTGGCGGCCATCCTGGTGGGCGCTGATCCGGCGAGTCAGGTGTATGTGCGGAATAAAGAACTCGCCTGTGCGCGTGCCGGGCTGAGCAGCACGCTGCATCGACTGCCGGCAGACGCTGCACAGTGTCAGCTGGCGGAGCTTGTCGCTGGTCTCAACGCTGACCCGACGGTGCATGGAATTCTGGTTCAGCTGCCTCTGCCGTCGCAGATCGACACGGCCGCGATTCTGGATACGATTGCGCCCCACAAGGACGTGGACGGGTTCCATCCGCAGAACGTGGGGCTGATGCTGCAGGGGCGTCCCCGGTTTCTGCCCTGTACACCCAGCGGCATCATGCAGCTGCTGCGTCATACCGGTGTTCCCACGGCCGGAGCACACGCTGTGATTATCGGTCGCAGCGACATCGTGGGGAAACCCATGGCGGCCCTGCTGCTGCAGAAGGGAACCGATGCGACCGTCACGGTTTGTCACAGCCGGACTCGCGACATCGCCTCGATCACGCGCCAAGCCGACATTCTGATTGCGGCCGTCGGAATTCCCGAGTTTGTCACC
>SYLK01000177.1 GCA_005809115.1 Planctomyces sp.
ACGCGCAGATTTTTGAGACGGCAGGGATGTCCAATCCGGCAGGCACAGAAATTCGGTCGTCCTTGACTTAAACAGAATCTGAGGGTCCCTATGAAGTTTCTTGAAGGTAATACGGTTGGCATCGATCTGGGCACGACGTACAGCGCGATCGCCCGGATTGACGAGGACGGCAATGCGGTTGTGCTGCCAAATTCGGACGGACGGCCGATTACTCCTTCTGTGGTTCTGCTGGACGAAGATCGGGTCGTTGTCGGACCGTCATTCGAGCGAATTGCCGTGGCCGATCCGTCGACGATTGTCGAAGCGATCAAGCGGGAAATGGGGAACAAGGACTATTTCGTCGTCTATCAGAACAAGAAGCTGACGCCGGAATTCATCTCCGCTCTGATTCTGAAGAAGATGAAGCAGGATGCGGAAAAGCTGATCGGACCGATTGCCAATGCCGTGATCACCGTACCGTACTATTTCAACGACGTGCGCCGCAAGGCGACTCAGGATGCGGGACGCATTGCCGGCCTGAACGTGATCGACATCATCAACGAGCCGACAGCGGCCACGCTGGCCTATGCGTGGATTCGCGGCGAGCTCGGTCGTGCCGAGCTGAAGAATGAAGAGAAGACCATTCTCGTGTATGACCTCGGCGGTGGAACGTTCGACGTGACGGTCGTACGGTATACGCCGACCAGTTTCCGCGTGCTGGCGACCGACGGCGACGTCATGCTGGGAGGACTGGACTGGAGCAAGCGTCTGTCCGACCACCTGGTGGAGCAGTTCCGTCGCAAATTCGGCGCGGACCCCAGTGAAGACCCGGAAACGATGCTGACGTTTCACCAGGAATCTGAAGACGCCAAGCGAGACCTCAGCAAGAGCCCCACGGTTCCGATCAGCGTTTATTACAAGGGCAATACCCTCTCCGTGTCGTTGTCCCGCACGGACTTCGAACGGATGACGGCGGACCTGCTGCAGCGAACCAAGGACACGACCGAACTGGTCATGCAGCAGGCCGGAATCAAGCCGGAAATGCTGGATGAAGTGGTGCTGGTGGGCGGGTCAACCTTCATGCCGGTTGTCGAGCAGATGCTTCGCGAAGTATGCAAGCGGGAACCATCTCGAATTCTGGCGCCGGAGCGTGCCGTCGCGGAAGGTGCTGCGATCCACGGCGCCATTCTGCAGGCCCGTTACGGTGGCCCGAAGAATCGCGTGGCAGAGTCGCTGCAGAAACGGCTGAATGCTGTCCGCACATCCGACGTCAACTCACATTCACTGGGCATCAAGATCTCGGATCCGAAGAATCCGCACCGCAAGATCAATCACATCATGATCCCCAAGAATACGCCGGTACCGCACCATGTGAGCCAGAGGTTTGGCACCAACAGCGACAATCAGACGCGGATCCATGTGGAAATTCTGGAAGGCGACGCATCCGATCCCGCCGCCTGCGAGCTGATCGGTGATTTCCGTGTTTCGAATCTTCCTTCCAATCTTCCCAAGGGTTCGCCGCTCGAAATTACGTACTCCTACGATTCAGCAGGCCGTTTCAGCGCGAAGGCCCGTGAGCTGACCGGGAATAATGAAGCCAGTACAGAGATCGTGCGTGCCGGCGGCATGAATGAATCGCAGGTCACGGATGCTCTGGAAACACTGTCGCGTGACTACGAAATCGAATAACGATGGCAGTGTGACACTTCGCGGCAACGGTTTCGTGAGCGACAGAGTTCATGCTGCTCCGGATAACGAATCTCCGTCGTCCCGTTGAAGAAATTGAAGCCGAACTGCCGGGCACGGTCGCCCGGCTGCTCGGCCTTCAGGAACCTGATCTCCACGGCCTGAAGATCGTACGGCGGAGTCTGGATGCGCGGCAGCGCGACCAGTTGCAGTTCGTCTACACACTGCTGGTATCGCTCCGCGAGCCGCCACGCACGGCAGCTTTTCCGCCGGGGGGGATCCTGGTCGAAGCGTTTTCTCCCGCGGCCTTCGAAGACGCTCTGCCGGGGCCCATCCCGATGCGGCACCGCCCGGTGGTCGCGGGTTCGGGCCCGGCCGGACTTCTGGCTGGGTATTTTCTGGCCCTCCGCGGTTATCGGCCGCTGATTCTGGAGCGCGGCCAGCCGGTTCGCGAACGGGTGCAGGCGGTCCGGAGATTCGAGGCTGGAGGTGATCACGACCCGGAGAACAACTATCTGTTCGGCGAAGGCGGCGCCGGCTGCTTCAGCGACGGGAAACTGACCTGTCGCATCACCGGTCCGGATGTGGACTGGGTTCTGGAACGGTTCGTGGACTGTGGCGGCCGGGCATCGCTGATCTATGAAAACCGGCCTCATCTGGGCAGCAACAAGTTGCCGATGATCTGCCGTAATTTCCGCCGTCGCATCGAACTCCTGGGCGGAGAATACCGCTTTGGCTGTCGACTGGAAGGACTCCGAGTCCAGGATGGGCAACTGACCGGTGTCGCGACGTCGTCCGGTCTGATTCAGACCTCGCACTGCGTCCTGGCGACGGGACACAGTGCCCGGGACACGTATCAGATGCTGCTGGACACCGGACTGCCTCTGCAGCCCAGAGCCTTCCAGATGGGGCTGCGGATCGAACAGCCTCAGGAGATCGTCAATCAGCGGAAGTATGGACGGGACGAATACCTGCAGATCCTGGGGGCCGCCGATTATTCTCTGGTGGCCCGCGGCCAGCGCGACCTGTTCAGTTTCTGCATGTGCGCCGGTGGCATCATCATCCCCAGCATTTCCGAGCCGGAGATGTTCTGTTCCAACGGGATGAGCAATTCCCGGCACGACACACCGTATGCCAACAGCGGCCTGGTCGTAACTCTGGAACCGAGCGAATTCGGCAGCGACCATCCTCTGGCCGGAGTCTTTCTGCAGCGGCAATACGAATCCCTCGCGTTTCGACTGGCCGGCGGAAACTACCTTGCCCCGGTTCAGCGGGCGCGTGACTTTCTGGCCGGCCGCACCCCGCATCCCGCCGATCGGATCGCCACTTCGTATCAGCGCGGCACCGCTGCCAGGAATCTGCACGGCGTGCTGCCTCCCGCCGTGCTGGCCGTCTTTCAGCGCGGCCTGCCGGTGATTGACGAACAATGGCGTGGACAGTACCTGCCGGATGCCGTGCTTGTCGGACCCGAAATGAGAGGCAGTTCGCCGGTCCGGATCGACCGTGACCGGCAGACGCGGCAGGTCCCGGGCATGGCTGGTGTTTATCCGGCGGGGGAAGGAGCGGGCTATGCCGGGGGCATTGTCACCGCCGCCGTCGATGGCCTGCGGGCAGCCAGGCAGATCGTGGCGGGTTTCGCGATTCCGGACTGACTTCGCCCTGCCCTGCTTCGCCCTGCCCTGCTTCGCCCTGCCCTGCTTCGCCCTGCCCTGCTTCGCCCTGCCCTGCTTCGCCCTGCCCTACTTCGCCCTGCCTTCGTTGCGGTGGACGCGCGAACGTGCTCGCTCGTGCAAGTCCACCGGCACGAATTTCAGCAGCCGCTCGATCACGGCATCCGGCGTCACACCCTGACTGGCGGCGGCAAAAGTCGACATGATCCGGTGCCGCAGGACCGGACGGGCGACGGCTCGAATATCATCAGTCGTCACGTGATACCTTCCTCTCAGCAGCGCATGTGCCCGCGCTCCGAGAATCAGATACTGCCCCGCTCGGGGACCTGCGCCCCAGGAAACCAGCTCGCGGATGAACGGCGGCGCTCCGGGTTCTCCCGGCCGAGTGGCTCGCACCAGGTCCCGCGCGTAAACAAAATTGTGCTCCGCGCAGGGCACACGGCGGACCACCTCCTGCAGCGTCTGAATCTGGTGACCATTGAGCACGACGTTCAGTCGCGGCTGCTCCGACCCCGTCGTCTGCTTCAGGATCTGCAGCTCCTCCGCCGCTGTCGGATAACTGACCACCACCTGGAACATGAACCGATCCAGCTGCGCCTCCGGCAGAGGATAGGTGCCCTCC
>SYLK01000178.1 GCA_005809115.1 Planctomyces sp.
ACGTCGACATCAGGTAATGCCCTCGCTGGATTCTCCGCTGTTCCGGCACAAGATCAAACCGAAATCGAGGTCTCCCTTGAGACATCAGCGGCTGTTAGCATACAATAGCTGCGTGAATCCGCAGGAACCAGGTGCCACGGGAGATTCCGGCGGGTTGACGGAAACAGCCATGCTGCGGAGGGAGGGATATTCCTGTGCCGGACTGTGACAGGAGCAGCTGAGTGAGGTTTCGATCAAAAGGACAGCCGTGGGGACTTCTGCGGCCTCGAGATCAGCGGCGACTGACCCTGGTAATCGCCGGTGTGGGTCTGCTGGTGGTCGTCATCAGTATCTTGTGGCGGCCCGCTGCACGGCCAGCCCGGTCTGCACCAGGTTCCGTAACGGACGTCGTCGGAGCGCGCCGGGAAATCACGGAAAGCCTGCTGGGAACCGATTCCCTGCAGCCGGACGAGATTCTGGTGGTTCCCCCCATGACGTCGTCCGATGCATCGCCGCTCGATCTGAAGTTGCTGCTGGATCCCGCTGAAGCAGCTCGCCTGGATTCTGAATCCCGGCGTCAGGCATTGGCGGCCACTCCCCCGGACGACTCGGCGGTACCAGAGCAACTGCTGCGTCCGGTACGGGACGACATCCTGGGAATTCATTCCCGGGAGGTCGAAGCGTATTTCGCAACTCTGCGCCTGGCTGGTGCGCTGAAAAACACGGACCAGGACGCCCGTCAGTCAGCCCGCTACGCCGTCTTTATGGATTCACCGGAATACTGCCGAGGGCAGGCCTTCCTCGTTACCGGAACCCTCCGTCGCCTGACGCGCATCCAGGACGACGCGAACTCGTTTGGCCTCAAGACTCTGTACGACGCCTGGCTCTCCCTGCCCGACTCGGGTTCTCAGCTGGTGCATGTTGTCGCCGTCTCCGCTGATGCCGGTCTGCCGCTGACGGAAAACATCGGTACGGATCCTCCCCGTGTCCAGTTTCCGGCATTTTTCTTCAAACGGGAAGGATACATCCGTGCCGGAAAAACTGCGGACGGCGAGGTTGGGCTGACACCGCTGCTGCTGGCCGGGCGAATTCGCAAATTTCTGCCGACAGACGTCTCCGAGAGTGCCGCTGATGCACTGACTCCCTGGCTTGGCTGGTTGACGCTGCTGGTGAGTGGCGGGATTGCCCTCGTCATCTGGCAGTTCCAGAACAGCGACCGGGTATTCCGAAGAACTCGCACGCACCAGCTGACACAGCTGCCGGTCCGGGTGTCGTTCGACGGAATTCCTGCGATGACTGTCGCGGAATCGCTGCAGCAGATGGAATCGCTGCAGCAGATGGAAACCGGCAGCAGGCCATAAGGACCGGCCAAAAAATCAGTTGAACAAACTCATGAAAACTTCGGCCGCATGAATCCTGCACCTCGGATTCGGATTCGCTGGATCAGTTCTACAGCTGGCCGATGATTTCATGCAGCAATTTTACGGTCAAAACGGAACACTCAGGTCCAGCCGCTGTCACACACCAGCGTGATTCTGGTCAGGGGGCGCTGCGCTTCCCTGACCAGAAAATTTGTTCAACTTAATTTTTGGCCGGTCCTAAGTCGATGCACCAGTGGCACCAGAGCAAACTATCGCTGCCCCCGTTTCCGCGTGGCTGTCATCTGATCACGCATCTGGTAGAAGCTGCGATGCCGCGGCTGCAGGACTGTCGGATTGGTCTGCTGCATGTTTTCATTCGGCACACTTCTGCGGGCCTGTCGATCAACGAAAACGCGGACCCGGATGTTCTGGCGGATCTGCAGATGGCGCTCGACCGCCTGGCACCGGAATCATTGCCTTACCGGCACACCAGCGATGGATCCGACGACATGCCGGCGCACGTCAAGACAACCTTGATTGGCTGTTCTGTCTCGGTCCCGGTCTCTGCCGGTCAGCTTCTGACCGGCACATGGCAGGGCATCTACCTGTGTGAGCAGCGGAATCAGGCCGGTCGGCGGCAGCTGGTTCTGACACTCAACGGTGATTTCACCGACTGATCACGCCTTGCCGCCGGATTTGCCGCGCGACGGTACCCAGGTATTCATGCTGGTCTCGCGAATCTCGCGGACCTCAGACACGTCGATCGGGCGACCCGGGGCCGGGACCGACAGAGCCTTCCTGTCGGCAATCCGGCGTGGCCGATACTGGCAGGCAAGTCCGTCGTCGTGGTGGCTGCGGTTGGAGGCGTTCCAGACTGCCAGGCTCTTCCACCGCGGCTGACCACAGTGGTGCAGTGAAATCAGCAGGAGATAGCCGCCGACGATACAGCTCAGCGCCGCAAGCACGACAGGCTCCGGGTTGGGTGACAAGGCGAGGATCAGGCAAAAACAGCATCCAGCTCCGAGTGATACCACAAAGGCCGACGCCAGGATGCTCCCGACGTCCCCTCGATCCTTCTGGATTCGCCGTGCCATGATCCCTGCTCCATCACCAGCAGCACATCATCACTGTGGTTCTTGCCAGCCCGCCCGCGGACAGACAGGATAACGGAGCTGCGGAGATTTGTCCAATCCTTTCCGTCACTTCGCCCTATAGCCGCTCGCGCAGTTTTCGCAGAACCTCGGCAATCTCGGCGATGTACTGATCATCGTCCGATAACTGCGGAAACTGCGTCTGAGCGAGCTTCAGGCGAAGCCATTGCGGTTCGTTGAGTGACTCTTCCAGCAGCAGTGTGGCGCAGAGTGCAGAGGCCACGACGCGCTCCTCAGATCGTCGCGAAAACAGTTGACGTTCGACCGCCTGCCGCACGTCCAGCACGGAAATTCGGCCCTTTTTCGATTCAATGTCCGGCTCGCCGGCCGGCGCGGCCCCGGGGGCTTTCTGCACGGCCCCGGCCGCCACGCCGGCCGCCACGGGCTCCCGCAGCACAGCCATCACAGAAACCCATTCGGGACCAGCCGCTTCCGTGGCCGGACGCCCGGCGCGATCCAGCTCGCGAAACAGATCAATCTGCTTCAGCAGCACCGCCTCCCGCGGTCTGCGAACATGCTGCAGCGACTCCCCGCGAATCGAACCTGCGATCAGCTGGTTACGCGCAACCCAGTTCTTCTGCTGTCGCATCATTTCGATCAACGCCTCCGAACGGGCCATATTGGTCAACGTGCTGTAACCGTTGCGATAACCCTGCATGACTTTCAGTCGCGAGACCGTGCGGTCCCTGATTGCAGTCGATGTGCCGAGTTCAGCCACGGATTTCAAGAAAATCCCGAAATCCCCGATTTCCACAGCGAACTTTCGCGGAACATCCGACTGAATCCAGGTGGCGGTCACTTCTGCCACTTCGAGCGTTCCCAGAGGAACAAACTGGCCATCTCGCAGTCGAAACAGGGCAATCTGATCACCCGGCTTCAGGCTGTGAACCGCTCCCAGGTCCACAATCGCGGCCCCGTCGACAATTCGTTCAACCGTTCCTGCGAAGTACACCAGGCCAAACGGGAATCGCTCGTCCCGCGGCACCTCAGCCGTTCCACGTTCCGCACCAGGCACGGCCTTCACGGCGTTCCGCGGCTCACTCCTCGCGACGCTTCCGACACTTCCCGGCAAGCCGACGCAGGCGAGAATCAGCAGCAGGAAGAATCCCGCGCGCCGCGCAGCCAAAACTCCCGTCCCGATCCGGAACGACCGCGACTGCGTCGACTCCGGGATCGGATCCACCGAAACAAATCCGGAGACCCGAACAGCAGGCGAGGGCGTACACAGGATGGCGTCAGTCATTTCCAGCTCGATTCGGAAGGCCAGGGGAAGGAACACCATGCAGGAATGTCGCGGTCGGACGAGCTGTCCGAGCTGGTTCGCATGATACGATGCGCAATGGAGCCGTGGCAAAGAGTTTTCCAGCCGGTGGAGACACTTTCAGGGCGACAGCAATGGGAATCCCTACGATAATCCAACATTGCCGGATCGGCAGAGTCGGACTGGTCGTCCCGCCGTATCCTTCGGTTCCAGCTGAGGACCGGCGTGGCCGATGACCGCGGATCATGCTGGCACGGCAGCCCGCGGTCGGCCTGCACCCGGAGATTCACATCGACACACTGCGGCTGCGGTCCAGACGTCTCAGCGACTGTACCAGCCGCACAGGCTGCTGATCTGCTGCAGCCGGCTGAGAATCTGGATCCGTTTCCTGGCGGAGCTGTCACCGAGCGCTGGAGAGTAGGCGAAATTGTGATCCAGGGTTGCCAGAGTTGCCTGTACATCCGCCAGTTCGATGTGGCTCCGCTGGTGCGATGCCGCCCGAATCCGGGCCACCCAGAGAACAGCCGGGTACATGAGCGCGAGCGAGCGAAACCCGTCGATCAGAGGCATGTCGAAATTCGCCGAGCCGCAGAAATGCAGACCCTGAATTTTGACCCGGAAATACCGATTCATGAGGCGATCGATTTCCGGAGCGCGTCCGCCGAATTCGCCCTCGACATCCCGGAACCGCGGTGACGCGACTTCCTCGGAAAAATGCGTACGGAACTCGGGCTCTGCGTTATGACTGCCGAAGACACTGACAACTGACGGTGGATCCGGAAGCCGTGGAATTCTGCCGCTCCCGAACGTGAATCGCAGCCCGTTCAGCAGCCCGTGCAGGCGAGCCTGCAGTCCCGCTCGCGCCGTCGCTTCCGTATCGTGCCTGAGCAGCTGGGCGACCATCTGTAGAAACATCACCCGGCCAGTCCGTGACGGCCTGATCACCGGCAGATCGCTGTCCGGCTGCGCTTTGCGGGACGCCTGAGTCACAACGTCCAGAAACTGCTGCAGCCGTGCGCCACAGACCTCCGCGTACTGCCACTGTTCGGCGATTTCCAGCCATGCGAGAATCCGCATCAGCTGCGTGGCGAAATCGACCGAGTGATCCGTCAGAGCTTCATCAAAAGCAGTCAGAAATCGTGTCAGATCGGGCCAGTCAACCGTCTGGCGGCCGCAGACATACGGTGGGTCCGGGGCCCGATGTGTTCTCGGGACGACTTCCTGGGCGACTTGCTGCAGCGGTTCCTTCTGGTCCACTACGCGGCGGCCGAGATTTCGGACCACAGATGGACAACTGAAGCGCAGGCTGACAGTGATGTCAGAGCCAAACGGATGATATGCGTAGGGGTAGACTCGGCAGGCCAGCGGTTTCGCGGACTCACCGAATTTCGCGTGGATGCGACACAATCCCTGTTCATTCAAAAACACACAGGCACCATCCGGCTGATGTTCCAGGCGGTAGCGTCCGCGTTTCTCGTCAATCACCCGCGTCACCGGCTGACCGCCCGGAATCTCGGATGAAGTGGAC
>SYLK01000179.1 GCA_005809115.1 Planctomyces sp.
CGACGGAACTCGTCGAGACATCGAACTCTTCTGCAACTTCTGCTTGAGTACAGTGGCCCCGCTCATATGACTCGATCACACGTTGTCTCAAATCCATTGAGTACGGATTCATTATCGGCATCCTGCCAAAACGACGTGTCTTCCTTGGACCGACAAAAAGTGCTACACCACTTTACTCGGTTTTAACCCATCAACGCAATCGTGAAATGCCCTAGTCAGCGAATGTCAACGGAATCCCTTTCGAGAGCGTCCGAAGAAACTCAGGTCGCTGATACAGTCGAATTTGCTGAACCGATCGAGAGTACTCAGCTCCCGGCGACGCAGCTTTCACTCGATGCCGGTGCAGAACTCCGGGATGGAAACACGGTCATGTTTTGCCCGACAATGGCACTTGCCTGGAAGCACTATGTGCAGATCATGCCTCAGATCGCGTACACACCTGCTGGGGCTAAATTACTCAGGAGCCCATTTTCCGAAGCCGACATTTCGTCCTCCGCCCTCGAAATTACGTACGGATTGACAGAGTACTCCGGCCCATCCGTATCCTGCCGGCTCAGGAAGCACCTCGCGTTTGCTTCGAAATTCGATGCCCATAAGTTGCCGCTGACATTTCCTGATGCCACCGGTGCGCACAAGGTCAGAGCCTTTGGAGTCACCTCGCACTGGGCTGAATGGCGGAACACGCTGGCACAGGTTCAGGTCATTGATTATCGATCCCCGGACAGCTTCGTCATAGCGATACACAACCTGGCTGGTGAGGATCTGATACTCGCGAAAATCCCACGACCGCGCACGCTGGAAGATGGGATCAATGATGTATCAACGCAGATCCGTGAGTCCCACATACCGCCAGAGGCCCGCTCCGTCGTTGAGGGCGAACAGGTCGTGATCCCCGTTCTGGAACTCAGCGTGTTTGCAGATTTCAAGGCAGAATTAAACCATGCCGAGCAGCCGCCCGGGTCTCGTCTGGTGTCTGCCAGCCAGACCCTTCAGTTCCGACTTGATGAACGCGGCGCCGTGGTCTGGTCGGAAGCATTGATCATTGGTGAAAACGGCGGGTACGATTACGCCCCCGGCACAAGGACCTTCATTTTCGACAAACCGTTCATGATCATGCTGCGCGAGACTCCGGACAGACAGCCGTATTTTGCAGCCTGGATTGGAAACACCGACCTGATGATCGTGAAGGAATCCGAATAGCGCGGACCCAAACCGCGGCCATTCCTGAAATGGGCAGGGCAATTCCGTTTGCCTCGATCCTCGCGAGGACGGTTGCTGCCCGCTACGATGGCTGCTGCCTGCGGGCTCGGTCAAGCCGTCGCTTGAGACGCACGGCATTGCCCACGACCGTGAAGTCGCTGATTCCCATCGCGAGCGCGGCCCACAGAGGTCCGCTGGTTCCCAGCAGCCCCAGAGCGGCGAGCGGAATTGCCAGCGTGTTGTAGAGGAACGCGAAGAACAGATTCTGACGAATTGTCTGCAAGGTGGCTCGGGCAAGCCCAAACAGTTCGGGAACCGCGCTGACACGATCACCCGGGATGACCACGGCAGCAGCCTCAATGGCCACATCCGTACCGGAGGCCAGGGCGACCCCCAGTCCGGACGCGGCCAGCGCCGCGGCATCGTTCAGACCGTCACCAACCATCACGACATCGCCACGGAACGCCCTCACGGTGGCAACCTTGCTCTCCGGCGTGGCTTCGGCAAAGACATCGTCCGGCCTGAGTCCCAGACTCTGACCGATGCGGAACGCCGTGTCGCGCCGGTCGCCCGTCAGCAGCGCCACCGCGATTCCCATCTGCTGCAGCTGCGCCACGGCAGCGATGGCGTCCGGGCGGAGCTGATCCGTCAGCGCGAGCGTGCCGATCCATGTCCCATCCACGGAGACTCGCGACGTCGCCTGCGGGTCGCGATCCACCACAATCCACTGCCCCTCCACCTGCCCACGGACTCCCCGTCCCGGGACCGACTCGAAATTGCTGACGGGCAACAGTTTCAGGCCGCGCGTCTCCGCGGCACGGACGATGGCGCGAGCCAGAGGATGCTCGGCCGGTGCTTCCACTGACGCCGCCAGCTGCAGCAGGCGATCTTCGGAATACCCGGCAGAGGGTGACACATTCGTCAGCTCGGGACGACCGGATGTCAGCGTCCCCGTCTTGTCAAAGACGACCTGCTGCGACCGGCCAATCCGTTCCAGCGTTTCGGCGGATCGAATCAGAATCCCGCGCTGACTGGCTGCCCCGGCGCCCACCATGACCGCCATCGGCGTCGCCAGACCGAGTGCACACGGGCAGGAAATGATCAGGACGGTAACGGCCGCCGTGATGGCTGTGGCGCGGTCACCGGCGAGCCACCAGAACGTCAGTGTCCCCGCCGCGATGATCAGCACGGCAGGGACGAAGACGGACGAGATCCTGTCGGCCAGCCTCTGAATCGGAGCACGGCTCGTCTGAGCTTTCTCAACCAGCTCTGCGATTCGCGTCACCGTCGTGTGCCGGCCATCAACGGTCGTCCGCAGAATCAGCCGGCCGGTCGAGTTCATGGATCCGGCTGCGACCGTGTCCCCCGGCCCCTTGTCCACCGGAATCGATTCCCCCGTGACGATCGATTCATCGACCGCCGATCGACCGTCCAGCACGACGCCGTCGACCGGAATCCTCGCTCCCGGGCGAATCGCAATCCGACAGCCACGTTCCACCGTACCGGCAGCAATCACCGACGAAGATCCGTCGTCGTGCAGAATCTCGGCCGTCTCCGGCTGCAGGCGCAGCAGTTCCCGGACTGCCGATCCCGCTCGGGAGCTGGCTCGCGCTTCGAACCAGTGACCCAGACTGACGATCCCCAGCAGACCGGCCGCTTCCGAAAAGTACGTCGCGACATCCAGCTGCAGCAGGAATGCCACCGAGGAATAGACAAACGCCGTGGTGGCACCCAGCGAAATCAGCGTATCCATATTTGTCGTGCCGCGAGTCGCCGCGGCCCAGGCCGACCGATAAAATTCCGACCCGGCGAACACGATGATGATCAGGGCGCCGCAAAACATCACCCACGGCATCCACGGGCCGTGCCAGTGCATGGCCGAGACCGTCCAGTGGAGCAGTTCCAGAGGCACCCAGAGACCCATCCCCACGATGGCACGCTGCCGCCACGTCCGTTCCGCCGCCTGCTGCTGAGTTTCCACCGCCGAACGATCGGGACCACTTGCCGCGTCGTCGACCAGATCCGCCCCGAATCCGCGGTCCCGAATGGTTTCGAGCACAGATGCGGTGTCAAGCTGTGCCCCGTGAATCTCGGCAGTGCCCGACAGAAAGCTGACGCTCGCGCTCACGACATCCGACCTGGCTTCCAGCGCCCGCTGGATCGACGCGGCACATCCGGCGCACGTCATTCCCGTCACGCGAATACGCAGGATGATCGGTGCCGGGCCATCATTTTCGGTCGGCGTGGCGGCCTGCTGAAGCAGGGGCATGACGGTCTCCCGCGGTGATCCGGCATCGTCGTCCGGGCACGCCGTGTCACTGGTGACGATGGGGCCGCGCCGGCTGATTCCGGATCAGAATATCCAGTTGTTCGGCCGCAGCCTGCCACTGGTCAGACCGCGCCAGCTGCATGATAGCATCCAGCTCCCCGGATGCGGCATCAGAAAGCTGACCATCTGCCTTCAGCCGGGCAAGCTGCTGCCGAACATCATCCAGCAGATTGACGCGGCGGGAAGTCACGGCCGTGTACAGCGCATCGGCGGCGCGGAACGCTTCGGCCGATCCAAGGTCCGGGGTGCGGCCACATCCGCCGAGGATAATTGAGAACAACAGGATCCAGCAGCCGACACCTGCGCGTCGGATTCCTGCGGGCCGGATTCCTGCGGGTCGGATTCCTGCGGGCCGGGTTCCTGCGGGCCGGGTTCCTGCGGGCCGGGTTCCTGCGGCTTGCGTGATCGCGCGAGTGGGAGC
>SYLK01000180.1 GCA_005809115.1 Planctomyces sp.
ACAGGCTTTCCGGGTCGGCATCGCCCAGATTGACGGCACCGTCGGTCAGCAGAATGATGCGGTTCTGCGCACCGGGTGTCTGCTGCTGGACACCCTTCTCAAAGGCCAGTTGCAGAGCCGCCTCAATGTTGGTGCCACCTTCACTCGGCAGTTCATGAATCAGTCTGACAAGCTGCCCTGAATCCGCTCCGCTCAGCTTCTCCACCAGGAGTCGCGGCTGCCGAGCAAAACTGATCAGCGTCACCTGATCGATCGGGGATAACTGCTCAGACAGCAGAGCGAAGGACCGGCGTACGGTTTCCTGGCGATCACTCCGTTCCATCGAACCGGAGTTGTCCAGCAGCAAGGTCAGGCGCAGCGGAGTGTTGGCCGTACGCCCCTCGGCCGTCGTCCTCATTGAAACCCGTAACAGGTTCCGCTGCTGGACAAAGGGATGAATCGACTGTTCAAGACGACAGGCAACTTTCTCACCTCCGATCGGCAACGGGTCGCCGTAGTCGAAGGCATTCACAAAGTCTTCGATGCGAATCTTTGCAGCCTCAGGCCATTCGCCACGAACCAGAGCCGCCGCGGCCAGTTTGAAAGACACGTCGCTCACGTGAAGCGAGAAGGTTGAAAACGCCTCTTCCGCCGCAGTTTTCTCATCAAGGCCCGCCGGAGGCGCGACGGGTTTCTCCGCCGGATTTTTCGCTGGCACGAGTTTCTCTTCGACAGACGCCCGTTGCTCCTCAAGTTGCTGTTCTCTGAACAGGGTTCTTCTGAGGTCATCAGCGGTGCCGCCAGATGGAGCGACAATGCCGGGGAGACTGGGATTGATCGTCATCCGCTGGCCAAGTGTGAGCGGAAAACCGCCGGATCTGGATTCCATGAATCCCTCACCACCGGGCTTTTGATCACCTTCCTGCGGAGTCGCTTCCTGCAGCGACTCTGGGAGCTGCGTTGGAGCAGAATCCGCTGCGACTTCCGATTTGCTGTCAGTGGGCCGTCCCGCAGCCGCAACCTGAGATGGTCCTTCGACGTCTTTGTCCGAAAACTCGACCCAGTCTCGACGGACGGCCGGCCTCGCTTCGGCAGGCTCAACGGAGGGTTCACCAGGAGGGGCACCGCCGATCGCGCCCAAACCGCCTCCGAGGCCGCCTTCGCCGATACGGCTGCTGTCCCGTCCGTCATTGTTCTGGGCCACCGCACTAGTTCCGTCGTCCGTTTTACGCGACAGGTCACTCAGCTCCTTGTTGGCGATTCCGAGATCACTCGAGTGGTCGCCCAGACTGATACCCTCACGTGTGTTGCCCAGGATGCTGACGTCGTCCAGCGACTTCGCCTCACGCCCGAGCTGTTCGCCATCGCTCTTCCCACCAGCAGCCCCGGAACCAGCACCGTCGTTTGCCAGCATAGGCTCTGTCTCGAGATTGAGTTCTATTGCGAGACTGGCTCGCTGCCGAGCCGGATCCTGGTGCAGTTTCCGAAACCAGGGCTCCTCATCGCTCTTCGCGAGATCCCGCACTGCCCCTGGCGTCTGCGGCGCTCTTCCGCCACCCGTGGGCGCATTCGCGCCTGACGCCGGTGCGTCGACTGCACCGAACAAGTCCGAATTTCCGTACACCGCCTGAGCCCGTCCACGATCAGTTCCTGCGCGCGCGGATTCACTGGAATCACCCCCGTTTTCGACCAGATCGGGAAAAGCCAACTCGCCCGTGTTCGCCGCTGCCAGATCCGATTCCCCCAGACCATCGCCGTCGCCATCCTTATCAGCGCCCGGTGTCGGCAACACCACTCCGTTCCCGGATACAGCGCTGCTCTGCCCCCCTTCACTCAGCCTGCCGTTCTGATTGACAGTCGCAATGTCCACATCGTTCAGCGGCTGGAGAAAAGTATTCTGCTTTTTTTCCCTGAGATCGTCGTTCGCCGCGATCTGTCGGTTCAGCCTGGCTTTTTCCATCATGATCCAGGCCGCACGCCGTTCGGACCCCACGTCAGAAGCCTTCTCAGCCATTTGTTCGTCTTCTGCAGAGAGTCGCTGACGCAGCAGCTCATCGTACTGATCAGTCAACTCCGCCCATTCCTGTTCTTTGCGGATCTCTGCGTCGGCGACACCTCCCGTCAGAGGTAGAGGCAACCTGTCGGGTGCTGGACCACCGACGTCGTCTGTCACGTAGCCAGGGCTCTGCAGACCCGCCTTCGAATTCAGGGCGTCCTGAATCGCCGACAAGGCGAACGCAGCGTTCAACTTTTGATCCGAGTCGCCCGCTACCGATTGCTGAGGAGAAAATTGCACATCATCTGCAGCATAATCGGGCGGCGGAAGTTCCCGATTCATGCGAAAAGTACGAGACATCAGATCCCGCGCCGCAAGGAATCCGAAGTCGAACCGCGATTCATCCGGACCTGCACTGAATTTCTGATTTCCGATTCCAGCCGCCGACATCAATCTGAAGGTAAAAGCAGACGGGAGAACCATGATTCCGAAGATTCCAGCGACACAAACGGTCGCCGCAACCGTGGCCACCTTCCATCTCAGATTCCATACGCCCGATATCCGCTGGCGAATAGACTGCCTGGCCTCCGAAATTGCCCCTTGGACCGCCGGCTGGACCGCGGGCGGAACCGAGGCTTCTCCCCGAATCACGGCCAGGACGAGGCTGCGTCGCTCAGTCGGCAGCTTCCAGTCGTCATCCGGTGCCTGGAATTCACCCGCGCCCACTTCCTGCAGCAGTCCATGGACCTCCAGCATCTCAAGCCTGAATGCTGCCAGTTCCGGTCGTTGCTCGATGAGGCGATACAGCTCTTCACGTTCGAAATCCGAGGCTTCGCCCAGCACGAGAGCCACAATGCGGGCTTCGAGTTCCGGCTCGATCGATGAGTTGCGTGATTCTTCGCTCATGACTTTTCGTCGAATCCGAGCTTTCGCAGTTTGTCTGCCAGCTCCTTCAGAATATGGTGCAGTCGGTAGCCGACCGTGCCAATGTTGAGCCCCGTCCGGGAACTGATCTCGTGGTACCTGAGGGCGTGGAAATACTTCAGTTGCACCAGTTGCCGGTCTGGCTCATCGAGTTCCTCCAGCATCTGTCGCAGAGCCGCGACGGCCTCCAGCTGGACCAGTGATGCCTCGGGCGATTCCTCGTCAGACACTGAAGACGGCAAATGCCCATCGCCGCCGCTCAGAATTTCTCGTTTGTGGTCGCGGATGTGTTTCAGCGCACGATTGTGGACACTCCGAAACAACCAGGCTCTGGGAGATTCAACGTCATCCCAGTGTGTGTGCAGCTGCAGAAACACTTCCTGGACGATCTCCTCAGCCACCGCGCGGCGACCGACCAGCGAAAACGCATAACGCAGCAGCGGAGTTTCTTCGGCATCGAACAGCGACTGAAGTGTGAGTTCCGTCACACTCGTGGCACCAAAACCGTTGACTCGAGGAGTCGATCCCAATAGGAGTCTCGTACGGGGCGTCTGGCAGGTTCGAGTCACGACGAATTCATCCTCTCAGAGTAGAGGACCCGCGACGTCATCGTTTCCTGGAAGATTTTCAGAATTTTCTCGAATCCCCGCGTTCTGGTGCCGCTCGTCCCTCTCTTTTTTGTAGCTTGGGCATTCCTGCCCGAGCACCGATTCTTCCCCAAACCAGGAACCTCGAACTGCCAAAAAAACGACGGGCAGGAATCCCCGTCCTACCGGCCACAGGCGTACACGACGCACTGGTGCTTCGCGTCCCTTTTTCGTAGCTTGGGCATTCCTGCCCGAGCACTCCTCCTCGCCAAACCAGAAACCTCGAACTGCCAAGAACCGACGGGCAGAAATGCCCGTCGTACCGGCCACAGTCGTACACTCAGCACTGTTGCTTCGCGTTCCCTTTTTTTGTAGCTTGGCCATTCCTGCCCGAGCACCCCTTCTCGCCAAACCAGGAACCTCGAACCGCCAAGAAAACGACGGGCAGAAATCCCCGTCGTACTTCAGCCCTTGCGTATGACACCTCGCTGAAGGCGAACAACATGACCGTCATCTTCGACAGCTTTCAACGAGAACCGCCGCCGGGATTTCGTGGCCTGCAGCCGGACATTCCCATCACCTTCTACGCTCGACATCTGCCACACTGGAGACAGGAAGGAGCGACGTACTTCGTGACCTTCCGCCTGAACGATGCTCTCTCCCCACAGCACCTACGAAAACTCGTTGAACTCAAACGACAATGGGAGGTGAAGAATCCCGGGCCAAAGACAGAGGAGCTGTGGGAGCAATATGCTCGCGAAGTCACCTCGAAAATCGAGGACTGGCTGGATGCCGGCTACGGAGCCTGTCATTTCGGCCAGCCACGACATTCACAGTTGCTGGCAGACGCACTCCGGCATTATCAGGGGGCGCGTTGTAATGTTCGATGCTTCATCGTGATGCCTAACCATGCTCACGCCGTCATCAGGCCGCTGGAGGACTTTGATCTGGAAGACACACTGGGCCTGATCAAAGGTTACGTGGCCCGTCAGATCAACCGGCAGCGAAACGCGACGGGGACCCTCTGGGAACAGGAGAGTTACGACAGAATCATCCGTGACCTGCGGCACCTGGAAAATGTCAATCGCTACATTGGAAGGAACGGGCTGAAGGCCAGACTCCATCCCGAGAAATACCGCCGCTGGATTGATCCCGAGTGGCAGGCGTCCGGCTGGGGTTTCGAGGAGTGATACGCCAATTCTTCGTCGCGGGCGTAGCTTGGGCATTCCTGCCCGAGCACTCCTCCGCAGAAGGGACAACGGGCAGCAGAGGCAACACCAGCAGCAGCAGCAGCAGCAGCAGCGACGGGCAGGAATGCCCGTCGTACATCGTACATCGTACATCGTACATCGTACATCGTACATCGTACA
>SYLK01000181.1 GCA_005809115.1 Planctomyces sp.
CCGAACAGGATCAGAAAGCAGATGACGGGGACTCCGATCACCAGAATCCGGTGCCGACGGCGGCTTTGCTGCCGCAGCTGCCTGATTCGAAACGGCAACTGCCGCGAATTCAGCGGCGCAACCATCGGCCCCGGTTCGGCAGACTCCGAGACTGCCGGTATCTCAGATTCGGAGGACACGGTGCGACCCCGCACTGCGTCAGCCGTTGTGTCGAAACCGGGCCGAATCGCAGCCATCGAGTCGGTTGCTTCTGACTGCCCGGGCGTTGTCGGGAGTGCCGGCGGCTGAATTGGCGGCGACACCCGGGGCACAATCAGACGCGTCTCGCATTTCGGGCATCGCCCCTCGTGACCCCCGAGCTGATCCGCGACCCGAATGGTGGCCGTACAGTACGGGCAGTGAAATTCGATCGCCATAAAGACATCTCGATTTACGTATCACGAATTGGGGCCCCTGACAAGAACGGGACTGGCTCCTGCTGTCCGGAACAGCATCCTGCGAAAAGTTCCGGGGCAGAGTACCTGTCAGGGCCTGTCAGGGCAAAATGACGTGGGTGGCGGTCAGCCACGCAGACCTCTCCGGAGTGCATGATTCCCTTGCCGCTGAGAATTGGCAACCGAGCGGGGCCGGGAGCTGTCGGTGGCGCACGCTGGCTGAACTCACAGCGACCAGATCTGCTCCGGGAGGTCCACGGTGGTTCCGCGCCAGACGCACCGCGGCGTCTCTCGAGGCCGGCACGCTGTCAGCGGCGTGATGGCAGGGTCTGCACCATGGACGGACCGGTCCGGCCAGCCGCGTGCAGTCGCCAGAGCAGGCGATCTCGCTCGGCATCGGTCAGCGGAACCCCGGTCGATACACGGAACGGGCGCAGCTCAGCCGACATCAGTGACGTTTCCAGACTCACGCCGTCAACTGACCCGGAGATCGCTCGCAGCGCACCAGCCGGATCTGCGCAGAATCCCTCATAAGTGATTTCAATCACGCGCTGCCGCGAAACCTGCCGCAGCTGCTCGTCCAGCTGCTCATCAATCTGCAGCACCTGACGGCAGACATCATCAATGTACCCCAGGGGATCGCCGGATTCCGAACGCTCCGACGCCCGCAGGCCCCAGCCGAACCGTTTGTCGCCCTGAACCTGCTGCCGCGCCTGAACCAGGGACTGCGCGACGCGAAAAGGATTGCGCCGCACGACAATGAACCTGGCGCGAGGCAGTGCCCGAGCCAGCAGACTCACACAGCTGGTATTGCGATTGTTCTTGTTGAGCAGCGGCTGAGCAAACGTCGCACACCACACGTCAAAGAAATGTCGCATTGCTGCGACAGCGTCCGGAGTGAGATCGGTCCGTGGTGAATATCGGTCTTCTCCCAGCCAGCGGTTCCAGAGAAAGAAGCCGTCGTGCGGACCATACAGCCCTGCCGTCTGGCCGTAGAAGTTCTGAAAACTCCCGGAAGGTCGTGAGTGCCGCCGGCCAAACATGCGGGTCGCCGTCACCGGCGAAAGGGGAAACAGCGAAGTCAGGTTTGTGAAGTAGCTGACATTCAGGTACCGAGCCATTGTCTGCGACACGAGCGTGGTTCCGCTGCGGGGCGCACCAATCACCAGCAGGATCGGAAAGTCGTTCGGCAGATGACGCTGAAACAGCTCCTGCTCCCGGCGCTGCAGAACATGGTCCAGCGGCTTAGTCAGCAGTCGCAGTCCTTCGTGCATCAGCGCCGACCACGCTGCGGCCTGACCGGAGAGCAGCATGCGACGAAGTAGACCCAGCGGATTCCGAAAATTGGCCGAGGGAGCGATACGTCGTGACATGCGCCACCGAATCATCGGACGGAATGCGATCCCGAAACCTTATCGCGGATCGGGGAAGGACCGACCCGACGCTGTCAGCCGCGGGCACCATCTGAAGTCTAGGCCGTGCCGCAGTGCGGGCTCCTGGAATACTCGCCGCTGCAGAGGCAAACCCTCAATTCGTCCGCCGGTGGGTTTCTCCGCAACGGCTGTGACGGCTGGTTGACAATTCACCACGGACGCGGCGCAATCCGCACAACCGGCCGAATCAGGAGCCCAGTCCCGAAATGCTGCCGTCAGCGCTCAGGTCGATTGCTCTGGCCGCCGGCTGGCGCGGCAGGCCGGGCATCAGGCTGACTCCGTCGGTCAGGGCGAGCACAAACCCGGCCCCCGCGGCCAGGCGGACTTCCCGAATCGGCAGCCGAAAGTCACGCGGGCGTCCCCTGAGTGCCGGGTCATGTGACAGGGAATACTGCGTTTTTGCAATACACACCGGGAGTCGGGCGTAACCGCGTTCCGCGAATTCGCCCAGCAGTTGTCGGACTCCCGGATGAAAATCCACTCTGGCCGCACCATACACCCGAGCAGCGACGCACTCGATCTTTTCCTCGAATGTCGCATCGTCCGGATACAGGTACTCGAAATGATTCGGACCCTGGCAGGCGGAGACGACGGCATCCGCCAGATCCAGCGCGCCCTCGCTTCCTTCGCTGAATGTGCTGACGACCGCCACTCGATCCGCTCCGGCAGCCAGCGCCAGGTCCTGCGTCAGAGACAGCTCAACGTCAGTGTCCGTCGGGAATCGGTTGATCGCCACCACGGTCGGGATGCGGAATGTTCGCAGGATCGACAAATGTGCGGCGAGATTGACTGCGCCCGCGCGCAGCGCGTCGGTGTCCGGTCGGACCAGTTCCTCCGGCAGCGGGCGTCCGGGGCGCACCAGAAATCGTCCGCTGTGGAACTTGATCCCGCGGAGAGTACATACGAGCACTTCGGCATCCGGGCGGAGACCGCTGCTGCGACACTTGATGTGA
>SYLK01000182.1 GCA_005809115.1 Planctomyces sp.
AAACTGTGGTTGCGACTGCACACTCGCTGATTTTTTTTCGCGTGCCGCCCCCCTGAAGAGAACGGAGCTGCACCGCGGCAGAGCACGGATCATCCCGCAGGCACGGATCACCCCGCAGGCACGGATCACCCCGCAGGCACGGATCACCCCGCAGGCAAGGATCACCCCCCAGGCACGGCAGAGCAGCGACGTCCATCAGGCTGGTGCCCGGCCGCAGATGCTCGCCGATGCGGCAGGATCCTCCTCCACGGATCAGCAGATGACGGGGGTCACACTGATTTCGATCCAGCCGGTCCAGCTGGCTCCCGGATCCAGAACCTGCAGACCAGCGTCAATTCCGCGTGCCTGCAGATTGATCGCGTCGGATACGCAGGTGTAGGGTTCCAGGCAGACGGCCTTCGTCCAGGGCGGGATGAAGGCCACAATTTCCCGGAAGTCAGCTGAGCTGCGCTGTTCCATCTGCAGCCCGGCCCGCTCATCCATCACACGGCACACGGAGAATCCAGTCCGGATCTCGACGTCCGTGTAGACGCTGTCCACCTGGAGCGTATCGAAATAGGGCGAGTCGACCAGCTGTGCGTCTTCCGGCGGATCCGTCAGTGTCCCGACCGGCACCAGCTCCGAATTCAGAACCCATTGCTTTCGGGCCGGGGCATAAACCGTACAGTGTCCAGGTTCGCTGGAGGGCGACAATGGCACGCGAAAATAGGCATGCGTCCCGAAACCCCACGGCAGCGGCGTGTCCGACGGGTTGCTCACAGTGATGTCGGCTCGCAGACACGTCCAGTTCAGCGAGTATTTCAGTCGAATCGTCGCATCCGCCGGCCAGAATGGAAGCCGCTCCGGTGCATCCAGACTGAGCCGGAACTCACCGGTGATCTGACGGTCTGTCTGGTCAACGACGCGCCACGGCCGATCCAGGCAGAACCCGTGGATTGCACTGCCCTTTCCATCCCACGGCACGGCCTCGGATGGCATTTCCCAGGTCTTTCCGGCCCACGAGTACCGACCGCCGCGAATACGATTCGGAAATGGAAACAGCAGCGGGATTCCGCTGTGACTGGCCCGTTTTCCTCCCAGCTCGAATCCCTCTTCGGAATCAATGACCTCCACCCGTTCCTGCGGTGTGGGACAGGCGACAAACTGAAAGCAGTTGAAACCCAGATGCGTGGCAATCCGAGCCATCGAGCCGGTTTTCGAGTCTGTAATCTCAGCGATACTCATCCGGGGAGATTCCTGGAACATGCGAGGAGGTGTGCGGCCCCTGAGGCAGAACCCCGCCTCTCAGGGCAGAATTCAGGAGGTCAGGTCAGCCGGACCGGCGCTGTCGCGGGACTGAAACTGTGAGCGAAGCCGCCGGTAGCGACGTTCCAGCAGCACTGCCAGCAGCGCAATCATAATGAATCCGCCATACTTGACGACGGGATGATCCTTGTCGAGCCAGCTCGCCAGCGATTCGGAGAAAAAGTACATGACACCGTTTCCCAGAAAGCTGCCCAGCACGATTCCCACAAAAGTCGCGAATCGCGACATTCCCAGCAGTCGACCAAAGATCGAACCGCCGACTGCGCCGGTTGCCGCGAGTGGAAAAGCCACAAACGCCACCAGCCCCAGAAACGTGGCTCGACGCATCCACGGATGGGCATCCAGGATAAAATGTCCGTCTGTGACCAGCGCCGCGATTCTGCTCCCGATCGATGGCAGCCGGAACAGGAATCCAATATGGAACGCCAGTACCATCGCAGTCACGATGTCCAGCCACATCACCAGCAAAAACAGGTGTTCAGATGACAATGCCCCTTCAAGCTGGTGGATCTGTGCTTCCGACCCTGACAGAATGACGAAACGGCCCAGCACATACAGGGAGAGCAATGTGGAGACCAGCAGCCGCCGAGTGAACTCACCACCGGCGTAGATCCATGCCACGACCACCGCCAGAATGGTCAGGGACGGAGGGCCATACAGTGTAAGCAGCCAGCACACCGGAAACCGCTGCCGGAAGCCGTCTTCCGCGGAATGCAATTCATCCAGCCGAATCGGATCGTGTGCTTCCTCGACTCGATCTGCGGCGGCCAGCTCCCGCGGAGGATGGGGCGACGTCGAGGCAGTTCCTGCCGTGGTTGCGCGGGAACTCGTTGTGCCGGAAAGGGGGTCTTGAATCACGTGATGGTCAACGGCCAATGCCGCATGCCGGTCCTGTTGTTGCCGAATCTCAGGCACACCTGCTGCGTGAGTGAGAAGTTATCCGTACCACTGCTACGCCGCTCCATGCGCGATCATCCGCGCTATTTCGCAGAACTCTGAGGTATCTTCATCCGTGAAATGTTCGCAGATTCAGATTGCGTTGTCGACGGAACAGCGTATGCCCACGGCAGCGGTACCTGGAAGTCTCGGAGACGACTGAAGTCGGAAGCAAGGCAGCGGCGGCGGTCGGGCACTGCCGCGCTGAACGCCTGACTCCCGCTGCCAGCCGGACGACGAATGGCGCCCCCTGCAGCAGGAGCGCCATCCGTTCTGGAGATCATTTCAGACTTCGCCAACGTGATCACCCCGTTGCCGGGTCGGCACCGCCTGTCCTTCACGGAACGCAGACGCAGCAGTCACTCCGCTGGCGATCGGTCACTTCGTAAACAGTCCGCTCACGTGTCCGCTGGAAGAGGTGCTTGCTTTCCCCCGAGACGAAAACGCACCTGAGATCACGGCTGAACTGGTCCGGTCACCCAGCCCCGCAGTCACGTTGCGGCTCTTTGCCCCGTTTGCGAGCTTTCCGGGGAACGGATCCGTCGGAGTCCAGGCGAGTCGCTTCTTCGTGTAGCCGATAAATTCCAGAAAACTGGACAGGTTGATCACGAACACGCCGTGGTTCTGTGCCGCTTCCTTCATGGCGTTGGCGCGGTTGTTGAGCTTGGCGTAGATTTCTCGTTTGGTCACGTCCGTGGTATCAGATTCCTCACCCGTATCTCCCACAACCAGAAACCGCGTCTTTTCGGAAACCTTCCGCTTGAGGTCGTCGACTGACAGCGGCTCGCCTGCCTGGTCGATCAGATCTCCGATGTCGTTCGTCCGGATCGTAATCCGGGCACCGGCGTTGGAAACTATCCGGCGGAATTCATCACTGTCCGAACCCGGGTTTCCGTCGAAATCCAGCAGTCCCACGACGGCAATCTG
>SYLK01000183.1 GCA_005809115.1 Planctomyces sp.
GGTTTCGGTGCCGTCAAACACCAGCGTCCCCGAGGCAATCGTCGTGAGCCGCCGGTTCAGCTCGTCGATCTGTTCGAAGGCGATATTGCGGTAGATGAGATCATGGTGCCGGCTGACTTTCAGCAACAGGCCCGTGGTGCGGCGGAAACGCTCGAATACCTGCTCATCGCGGGCCAGTTGGAACGAGGCATCCAGCTCCGGTGCCAGACCGGTTGGCGCAGAATTCGGAATTTCCCTCCGACTGGCCAGGCCGATCAGAATGCTGAGCAGCAGCCCACAGAAGAGTACCGCGGCGTTCAGTGGCAGAAATAAGGCCGCCGCAGTCACCAGGACACCACAGATCACCGCCACGGCCAGCGGCCACCAGCGGTTCACGTCGAGTGTCTGAGGTTCACGGGGGACTTCCAACACCCGGTGACTGTACTACGGTTTCGTGTTGGGCGCAAGGGGGATCGGGGATCGGGGATCGGGGGACAGCGTTCAGCGTTCAACGGTCTGACAACTGACAACTGACAACTGACAACTGAACAGAGAGGGGCTGGTGGTGCCGCTCTCTGAACCTTGTGCTGCGAGGTGCTTATCCCGTGAAAGCGAGACGACGGTCAGAACGGCTGATCGTCGCCGGACACGTGGTCAGAATCACCGTTGCGGTCCGGCTTGTCGGCCGTCTGTGCGAAAATCCAGGTATGCGCCTGATCACAGACTTTGGCGACCTGCAGGAGATCGTCTCGCCCAAAACTGGTGGAATCCTTCCAGTCATCGCCGTCCTTATACAGCCGCGACAGCGTGACATTGTGACGAATTCCAGTGTCTGTCTGATTCTGCCAGATGGCCGCTCGAATCCGGCCCAGCCGGACCTCGTGCACCGGACGAACCTTCGATTCGCGGGGCTGTGAACTGGTGGCATTGGCCATAATCGGTTTCTCCTTCAAATCGAACAACACATTGAAAGGCACTACCCTGCCCCAAACGCCGGAGCAGGTCAACTCGAACCAGGACGACGAACAGCCTGGGCCGAACGGATTCAGCCGTCCGCCGCTCGTTGTAACGCCCTGCGACAGAACGCAACGGCCGTCTGACGATGACCGTGCGAATTCACGGTACTGCCGGCCGAAGTGACCGGCGGAAAACCGCCGCGAGCGAGCCAGTCCAGGAGCGACTGAGCGCGTTCGCGAGTGGTTTCCCAGTCTTCTGACTGCACAGCAGCCTGCAGCTCATCCCAGGCGGTTTGCGGATCCATGAGACACCGCCTCAGGCGGTCAGAGCCAGAGCGAGCAGCTGAGCCACGCGGCCATCCATGTCTGCCCGGTCGGCCGCAAATGACACTCGCTGTGTCAGCCGTGTCAGAGCATCCACCAACGCGAAGATCGTGAATCCACCCTGAGTCCGGGCGATTGCCAGCGCCTCCCGGATGTAGTGCTGCGGGATGTTGCGTCTGGTCAGTTCCTTCGTCACATCCTCGGCATCGGAACCGAGCCGCGTGTGCATCGCCTTCTTCAGCACGGTGGCAAACTGGTCGCGACGGGCATCCCGTCTGGCGACGAGCGCTTCGATGTGCCGGCGAATCTCCAGCAGACCGTCCTGCACGTTGGCCGTGTGCTTGCGAGTGAACTCGACGACCTGCACAGCGTCCCACACGATGTGGTTCTGACAGATTCGCTGGAACCAGAACGTCTGCATCCCGAGCGATCGGCGACCGACTTCCGAGTTCCACACAAAGAAACCCGGAGCGAACGCTTCACCATCGATTTCGACCCAGCCGGTCGGATCGATGAGAAAGCAGAACAGATCCTGCTCACCGCAATACAGCCCGGTCCCGCCATTGTGTGCGGTCTGCGGAGGAGCAAAATCGACCGCCGTATCCCGCACGACCTCCAGTAAGTCCGAATTCCACAGCCGGGTGTACGAGACACCGTGCACGGAACGGACGGTTTTCCCCGTCGTCAGCAGCTGCAGAGGTTTCTCGCCGTACGGCAGCGTATCGCGGAACGCGAGTGTCGCCGTGTGCGGCTGCAGGCGGTTGACGGTTTCCTTGTTCATGCCGGACAGTCGGCACATCTGGCTGAAGGACCAGTCATTCAGCAGGGTCGTTTCGCCGTTTTCGAGCGACAGAGTCAGTTGTCCGTCCGCGACCTGAGGCTGCAGCGTCTGCGGCAGCTGCCAGACATCGGACGAATGCTGTTTCTCCTGGCGGCAGTGGTCATGCAGGTCGGGCAGAGTGGAAAAAGCTTCATCGGGTCCTCGGCGATAGAGTTCCCGACTGGCGCGAGTCAGCGTGGTCATGCGTGTCTCCTTCGAGACCGAAACGTGGGTGCCAAAGTCACAGCGTTCACCGGCACCCAGGCAGATGAACGACAAGACTCTGGCCCCCGGCAGACACGCCTGATTCGCCGGCTGAAAGCAAACCTGAGAGAAAAACCTGTGAGGCACCACCGCCCTCTCGTGCAACGCTCCGCACAGCGACGGCGTTGAACGAGAAAGGGGGTGATTGATTACTCGAGGCTGAATATTGAAGGAACTGCGGTCGACACGTCGCCGGGAGGCCTGGCAGCGAATCCTCCGGCAGAACTCGGCTGCCGTGCGCCGGACTCCGATTCGGCGGGTTCAGACTGACTATCATGAACCGCGAACGGTGTCACGTGGTCTGAGCCATCACAGCGGGTACCGCGGAAAGAACCGAGGTCCCGGAGTGTCGTGAGTTGCGGAAAGTGGCGGTGGGCGGTCATCTTCCGGCAGGAGAGTTCCACCATCCACGGCATGAAGCTGGACGAGATCGAGTGCTTCCCGAGTCCGTCCGGCGTGAATGGCGGATTCCACGTCGGCCACGATCTCCTGCGGCAGGACGCTCCAGAAACAGATGACACCGGAAC
>SYLK01000184.1 GCA_005809115.1 Planctomyces sp.
AACATGCATCACGATACGGTGTCACTGCGGGCGGTCGCCTGCCTTCCGTCTCTGCTGAGCGCCCTGGAGGAAGACCGCGATCCGCAGGTGCAGTCCGCGATCGGGCACCTGCGGGGCTGGGACGGTCGAATCGAAACAGAACTCGTGGCGCCCACACTGTTCAACGTGTTTTTCAGCCGCTGGGCCTCCACAGTGGCGCACGCACGGTTTTCCGGCGCGACCGCGGAATTGTTGACCCGGCTGTCCGACGGCATTGCCAGCCGGCTCTTGTCCGGTGACCCGCACGGCTGGTTTCTCGACGGGCAGCGACTTCCCGCTCTGCGGGCCACGTTCCGGCAGACACTGGAACTCCTGGCCACGCAACTTGGTCCGAACATGGCTGACTGGACATGGGGGAAACTCCATCCAATGCCGCTGAAGCATGTGCTGTCAGGCCGTGGTGAGCTGAGCGAACTGCTGGATCATGGCGGGCTGCCGGCGAAGGGAGATCTCATCACGGTGTGCAACACGGGAATGGGAAATGACTGGAAGGCAGCCACTGGAGCGGGGTATCGGATGATTGCCGATCTGAGCACTCGCGTACTGCTGGCCGTGGATGTCCAGAGTCAGTCGGGACAGCCGGGCTCGCCGCACTATGCCGACCAGACCGCCGCCTGGAATTCGGGCGAATACCACGCGGTGCCGCTGGATCGCGCTGATCTGGTACCGTTGATTTCTCAGCAGTTGCTGCTGGTGCCGCGAACTCGATAAGACCGCGTCCCGATCATTGGCTCTGACCACAACGGGATTGCTTCACGCTGTCCCGAGACAGCAACTGTGCAGAACGACCGGACGCGGGTGCCAGTCCAGTCCGTTTCAGATTTCCCGTCGTTCGGTTTTCCTGTTTTTCACGTGTTCGGATCAGATCGGAGGCCTGATGACAAGCGACGCAGTGGCAGTGACGGTGCTGGGACTTGGCACCATGGGACATGGGATGGCCCAGGCATTTGCCAGCAAGGGGATGATCGTCCGGGGTTATGACGAGTCGCCGGCAGCTCGAGACTCGCTGACTGACAGGATTCGCCGAAACCTCACGGAATTCGTCCGATTCGAGCTGATGTCAGCAGAGGAAGCGACCGCTGCACTGGCCAGAATCACGGCGCATGATTCGGTTGAGGAGGCCTGCGCGGAAAGCACGTTTGTGGTGGAAGCTGTGCGGGAGGATCTGACGATCAAGCAGGACCTGTTCGCGCGCGTCGAGGACTGCGTGGCCCCCGAAACCATTCTGGCCAGCAACTCATCCAGCTTCTGTATTTCCGACAGCGGCAGCCGACTGCGACATCCCGAGCGCGCCATGGTCACTCACTGGTTCAATCCACCGCACATCATTCCGACGGTGGAAATTGTCCCGTCTCCACACACGACAGAGCAGGTCATCCAGACCACGCTGCAGCTGCATCGCCGGATTGGCAAGCTGTCCATTGTACTGCGACAGGAGCTGCCGGGATTTCTGGTGAATCGAGTTCAGGTGGCGGTGATGCGCGAAGTCTGGGATCTGCTGGAACGCGGCGTCGCCTCCGCCGAGGATCTGGATGCGGCGATACGGGGAAGTATGGGTTTTCGCCTGGCGGCACTCGGCCCCCTCAGCATTCACGATTTTGGCGGGCTGGATGTCGCAAGTGTCGTTTATCGCGTGTTGTGCCCGGAAATTCGCTCCGATACTGTGTTGCCGAAGATCGTTCAGCAGCTGGTGTCCGGCGGGAAATTCGGATTCAAAACGGGCGCCGGATTTTACTCGTACCCGGAACATGTGGCACCACACGTTCTGGCCGAACGCGATGAAAACTACCTGCGGCTGCTGAAATTGTTTCACGCCAGCCAGACAGATATTTCCGTTGAGAACCCCTGACAAAACCTGCGTGGCCGCGCAGGTTTTGTCAGGGGTTCTCAGTTCGACCGGACGATTGCAGCACCGGCCGGTATCGCAGGATTTCCAGAATTCAACGCAAAGGTCAGCCCGTGGCAGCAGATCGAAAAGTCATGATTACCTGTGCCGTGACCGGGTCGATTCACACACCCTCCATGTCACCGTATCTCCCTGTCACACCCGGTCAGATCGCGGCAGAAGCCATCGCCGCGGCTCAGGCCGGTGCAGCGATCGTGCACCTGCATGCCCGGGATCCTGCTGACGGACGTCCGCTGCATACGCCGGACGCGTTCCGCCGGTTTCTGCCGGACATCAGACAGGCCTGCGATGTGATCGTAAATATCACGACCGGTGGCGCAGCGACGATGACGATCGAGGAGCGACTGCAGCCCGCTCTGCAGCTCCGACCGGAAATTGCTTCTCTGAATATGGGTTCCATGAATTTCGGCCTGTATGAGATGATCCCGCGTTACAACCAGTGGAAACACGACTGGGAGCTGCCGTACCTTGCCGGAAGTGACGAGCGGATCTTCCGCAATACGTTTCGCGACATCGCCAGCATTCTGCAGAACTGCTCGGGAAATGGAACCCGTTTCGAAATCGAATGCTACGACATCGGACACCTCTACACGGCTGCGCACTTTCTGGATCGCGGCCTGGTGCAGCCACCGCTGCTGATCCAGTCAGTCTTCGGGATCCGCGGTGGCATCGGCCCGCACCCCGAAGATGTCATGCATATGAAACGAACGGCCGACCGCCTATTTGGAAACGATTACCACTGGTCTGTCCTTGGCGCAGGCAGAAATCAGATGTACGTGGCCGTGCAGTCGGCTGTCCTGGGCGGCAACGTCCGCGTCGGTCTGGAGGACAGTCTCTGGATCAGCCGCGGGCAGCTGGCACGCAGCAACGCGGAACAGGTCACCAGAATCCGGCGTATTCTGGAAGATCTCGGCCTGGCCATCGCCTCCACGGATGATGCTCGGCGAATGCTCGCTCTCAAGGGCACCAGCGAGCTCGGGTTCTGACGATGCCCGGGACGGCGGTCATCGACAT
>SYLK01000185.1 GCA_005809115.1 Planctomyces sp.
CAGTTTTTGCTGTTTTCGCCGATCCACGGCCTCAAACGGCTGTCCCAGGTCGGCAGTCGTTCGCGTCTTGACTTCGACAAACACGACGCAATTGCCATCCAGGGCAATGATGTCGACCTCGCCGAACAGACTGCGGTACTGCCGATGGAGGATACGAAACCCTTTCTGCCTGAGGAACTCGACGGCAGTGTTCTCGCCACGATCGCCGAGTAATCTGCGAATCAGGTTCTTCACGGTTCAGTGATCACTGGTTCCCGGTTCCGACCTGGACTTCCCACGGTTTGGCTCTGCGTTCGCGCAGTCGCGTTGCTTTGCCGGTTCTGTCTCTCAGGTAGTACAGCTTGGCGCGTCTGACACGCGCGTGACGCTTCACTTCGACTTGCGCCACCTTGGGCGAATGGATCGGAAATGTTCGCTCCACACCCTCTCCCTGGACGATGCGACGAACAGTAAACATTTCGCTGGTTCCGGTCCCTCGCCGTGCGATCACGACGCCGCCAAAAATCTGGATCCGCTCCTTGTTCCCTTCCAGAATCCGGGTGTGGACGTCCACCGTGTCGCCCACGGCGAACTGCAGCGGCTGTTCGCGCAGGCTCGATTTTTCTGCAATCTTCAGGAGTGAGTTACGCATGTTCAGGAAATCCTGTTCAGATAATAAATAGACGTCACACGATTCCGGAGGTGACTTCGGGAAAGACCCCGGCCGCTGCACGCTCCACTTCAGTTGTCAGCAGCACCTGCCACAAATCCTGGTGCTGATTCCGGGCCGATCCGATCGTCCATGCGTGACGCAGCATTCAACAGGTCACTGCGGCGTTCGGTCGTTCTCTTCAGACTCTCTTCCAGCTGCCATTTCTCGACAGCCTGGTGATTACCGCTCAGCAGCACCTCCGGGACAACCATGCCACGGTATTCACGTGGTCGGGTAAACTGAGGATGTTCGAGAAGACCGGATCGGCTGAACGAATCGTAGCGGCTGCTGGTCGCATCTCCCAGAACATCCGGGATCAGACGAATCACCGCATCAATGATCAGCATGGCCGGGACTTCGCCCCCATTGCAGATGAAATCACCGACGGAAATCTCCGTCGGGCGGAGCCCCTGCCGAATTCTGTCGTCAAAACCTTCGTACCTTCCGCACAGGAGCAGCAACCTCTGTTCCCGGGCGAGTTCTTCCACGAGTGGCTGATCCAGCCTGCGTCCCTGAGGACTCAGCATGATCAGTCGCCCGGCCGGCTGAACTTCCGACTGCACAGATTCAACACAATCAAACACCGCAGGACACATGATCAGCATTCCCGGGCCGCCACCGAAGGGCTTATCATCGACCTGTCGGCGAGGTCCTCCACCGAAATCCCGGAAGTTGTGAAGCCGAACGTCAACCAGGCCCCGCTGAATGGCACGCTTCAGGATGCTCTGACCGAGGTAACCGTCGAAGATTTCCGGAAACAATGTCAGGACATCGAATCGCATGCTCGGCTACTCGGCTGCGGCTTCCGCTGGTGCCGCCGTTTCCTTCACCTTCGGTGCCAGCATCGGTGGCGGCGCCGCGGCCGTACCGAACCGGTTTGTGCGGACTTTGCGAATCAGCGCATTGACTTTCTCGCTGGGCTGAGCCCCGACTGAAAGCCAATAATCGATGCGCTCCAGGTTCAGCGTGACCCGCCGCGACTTGTCACTCAGCATCGGATCATAGAACCCGACTTCCTCGATCGCGCGACCATCACGCTGGACTCGGGCGTCCATCACACAGATCCGAAAAAATGCGTGATGCTTACGTCCCATCTTCTTCATGCGAATTCTGACTGCCATTTCAGCTCCCGAATAGTTTGAACTTGTACCCTGCCTGACTGCCAGCCCGGACCGCTCCCGACAGCGCCAGACATTTCGGCCTGAATTCGCTGCCCGGACACTCAGTCGGCCTATTTTTTGCGGTTTCGCTTTTTCTGCTTCTTTGCGTCTTTTCTCTGCTTTTTCTTCTTTTCTCGCAGATCATCACGCATCGCCGGTGTGGCTCTGATGCTGACATTCCTGACCCCGATTTCAGCACCGGGATTCATGAAGCCGCCATCGGCCAGCTGCCGCACGGCTTTCAGCCGATCCTTTACGCCCAGACTGGACATTCCCTGCATGACACGGCCCATGCCGGAGAAATCTTTCAACAGCTTATTCACGTCGGCCGGCTGAACACCGCTGCCGCGGGCAATCCGATTGCGGCGACTGCGGTCGATCCGTTCCGGATTTGCGCGCTCATCGGGTGTCATCGAATTAATGATTCCCTCGATCCGCCGAAGCTCGTCCTCCGGATCCACGTCACCCAGCATCCCCTCAACCCGCCCCATGCCCGGGATCATCTTCATGATGTCCCGCACTGAGCCGAGCTTCCTGATCTGCCGCATCTGGGCGCGAAAGTCCTCCAGCGTGAAACGCCCCTGCTGCATCTTCTGCTGCTGCTGCAGCAGCTCTTCTTCGTTGAACTCCCGGCGAGCCTTCTCGAACAGCGACACTATGTCGCCCATTCCCAGAATTCGCCCCGCCATCCGGTCCGGATGAAATTCCTCCAGCCGATCCAGCTGCTCACCCACA
>SYLK01000186.1 GCA_005809115.1 Planctomyces sp.
CTGAGGCGAGCGGCGAAGCCGCGATGCCTCGCTGGAGTGTAATTAGCTATGCCATAGTAGTGTGCGCAAAACAATGCCCCTTCTCCCCCCAGAGGGCAGACGGTGCCCGAAGGGCAGATGAAAGGCAGGATTTTTCGCGTGAATTGCGTAAAACGCACCTGCGGGTGCAGCCGCCTCACCCTGCCCCTCTCCCCCGAGTACAGGGGAGAGGGGACTGTGTGTAGCGCTGCCTAATGGAGAGGATCTTACATCTCCGGCACAGGAACGCTCTGGTAATTATTTTTCGCAGGATTCTTCGCAGGACTGCGGGAGCCAGTCCCGGTTCAGGAGACCGGATGGATCCACAGGTCCGCGCCGGCGAGTTCCACATGGTCGGAAATGCCTTCCACGCGAATCTCGTTCGAACCGGTACGTGGGATGTCCGCGGGGACGAAATAGCGAAAACGCTGCACCTGAGCGATGGACTCTGCGGAGGCGGGCTGCACCAGTCGATGGGAGTTGATCGACACGTTTGGAATTTCGGCGTCGCCGAGACCAGTGAAGTCCAGCTGCAGCTCGATCTCGGCGGATGCTCCCGCGGCTGCGACGGGTCCGGCAACGATGAGCGGGACGATGATCACGGCGTTTCCGTCCAGTGCCACAGGCAATGCACGTGAATATTCCTCGGCGTCGCAGGCCCAGAAGTGTTCGGGCATGGACCAGCCAGCGTCGCAGGCCGCAAACAGCCGGTCCTGCTGTGCGAGGGTTGCCTTCGATCCGATGGTTTTCAGCACGGAGACAGCGTATTCGCGCTGCTCGGCTGTGCCGGGGCCGGGAAACAGGTTGAAGCAGCAGAAACCGTCGATCGGATAACTGCGCAGCACTTCCTCGATAATCGCGACGAGTCGCGGTTCGACGTCCGGATGCTCGAAGACGACATCCGCAGTCCATCAGTCTTCTGATCCAGAAATTTCGGCAGATTGTTGTCTGCAAAGGTGCCTTCGCGCGACAGAAACACCTCGGCCACACGACTGGCGTGGGTGAACAGGTTGAAGCTCTGCGTGGTGCAGTACGAAATGGTATCGACCTGTGTCCTCAGGAGCGGAGTGTGCCGCAGAGCCAGGAACTTCTCGACGGTGTCGGCCCATTTACCCCAGATATCATCGCCGTCTATACCGGCCGGAGTCGCGGAATACTATGACGGTTGCCGCCGCCAGCGCAGCGTTCGGCGGCGACCTGGCCATTCGTGATCGCACCGGGCCGCGACTTTACCCGCACCGATGTCCGGGGTAAGGTAGCGGCTGCGGCACCGATGTGGTGTGAGTTCAGGCCGCACGTGACCTTGCCAGAAGCAAACCCCTGTCCGGAAGCAAACCCTTGTCCAGGAGCAAACCCTTGCATTGCAGAAAAGTGATCCTGGTCGCAATTGTCCTGGCGGCCGGGGTGTTCCGTCCCTGCACCGCACAGACCACATTCGAGTTTGGTCCGCTGACCAACCTGCTGACAGACGAGGGGCGGATGTCGTTTGGCACGATCGTGAGTGCCGATGTCGTGTCGTGGTCGGCGCCCGACGCGCAGGATCTGCTCGTCGCCCGACTTTGGGATGGAGTTTATCTTTACCCGTCTCCGGATCTGACTTCGATTGGTGACCCGATCCGGCTGTGCAGTCAGCTCGGGCACGTGGTGCTGATGGTCGAGCCGATCGGCGCCGGCGACGGAAGCCCGTTTGTTATCGGGACCGATCGTCAGGGGAAGATTTTTCTGCTGCAGCTGATCGGAACGTATCCCGACATCCGTCTTGAAGCCGTGCAGGATCCGCTGCTGACCGCCGACGGAATGGCGTTCAATATTCCGTTCGTCAATCCGAAGTATCGGTTGTCGGACCATCCCGAACAGATCTGGCATCAGGATTTCAACTACACGTATCCGACGATTTACTCGTCAACGGCGCAGAATTCCTCCAGCCTGATCATCGGCGACTGGGGCGGTGAGTTGTGGTATCTGCCGCAGATCCGCCCTGAAAATGGTGTGCCGGTGTTTGCCGGCGAGACGTATTCGAAGCGCGACGGGCGCCAGTTCGCAAGGCCGAAATTTCTGCTTCAGGACGAACAGGGCGGGACGCTGCTGATGGGAGAAGGGAAGGAAGCCGATGTTCGCTACCCGGGAGGCGCATCGCGACCGGTGATGTACCGCAACCCCGGCACCATGTCCGACGATCTGATTGTCCTGTGCGGCATGACGGCGACGGAACTCCGTTACCTGCAGCGTGTGAAGACAGGTGACGAGGGCGAGCCGGTCTTTCACGACCTTGGCGAGATGACGATCGAAGCCATGCCGGACGAAGGCTACGATGCGTATAACTACCACGCCGTACTGGCGACGGTCGGCAGCGGGCCGTGGCCGGACCTGCTGATCAGCCGCGGGTGCGATCTGGCGTTCTGTCGGAATCAGCGTGTCAGCGGGGTGATTCCGAAGTTCCGCTTCAGCCACTGGATCAGCGACAGGGACGCCCCGACGCGAGGCTACAACTTTACAGAAGTTCTGACCGATCATCAGGGGAAACGTTATCTGCTGGACAACGACAATCAGTGGTGGATCCGCGAGATTTTCAACGTCGACGGCGAACCGCGTCTGTCATCGCAGCGATTTCCGCTGCACGATCAGAACGGCGTCTTTCGTGTCGACGGCGACACCGATCTGCAGCACGGGGTGAACTGGGGATTTCACCGCGCGGCATTGTGGCACTATGACGGGACAGGCCGGCAGCATCTTGTTGTGGGGACCGACAAGGGTCTTTTGTATCTATTGCGCGAGGACCAGCCGCTCGGCAGGGACGGTCGGTTCGAATTTCATTCATTCGGTCCATTGAAGGATGTCGCGGGAACGGAAATTCGCGTCCATCATCGGCTGGTCGCCGCACCGCTGGATCTCGATGCGGACGGCGATCCGGATCTCATCCTCGCCGCAGCCACGTACGCACCGAACGATCCGCATCCGGGCAGCGGGATCTATTATTCGCTGAATCTCGGCACTGCGGATGATCACACACCGATTCTGTCTCCGGTCGCGCAACTGGAGACGATCGGTCATGTGCATCCGGATTTCAGAAATCAGCATGCCCAGGCACAGGCGCTCGACCTGATGGGGACGGGCGAACGACTGGCTGCCATCGGTACGCAGCAGGGAGATCACTTTCGCACGTACGTGTACCGCCCGGCGAAAGATCGCATCGCGCTGGAACATACCGGGATGATCCTCCCGCCGATTTCCATCGAAGAGCGTCTGCTGGATCTTGACGGTGACGGTGACTGGGAATACGTCCGCAGCGGGGGGGAATCGCTGATCGCGACGTTCGCGGAGGTGATCATCAGGAGCGCAAACCCGTAGGGCTCAGCCTGACAATCGGCAGCAGGCGCCCACGCTGGCATCACGTCAGATCGGTGCCCTACAATTGCCGCATCACTCCGATTGTCGCATTCCTGCTGGAGCCGAAGATGGACCGTGCCTGTTTCCGTTTGCGTGGAATTCTTGTCATCCTGTTGACGGCTGGTGCCACGGCCCGTGCGGAAATGCCGGTGCCGGAAGGAGTGATCTGGGAAACGGGCATCGAGTATTCGAACCCCGACAACACCCATCTGCAGCTCAATCTCGCCCGGCCGAAGTCCGCTGAAGGGCCTCGGCCTGCTGTGCTGTGCATTCACGGCGGGGGCTTTCGGGCGGGAAAACGCGAATCGTATGACGCTCTTTGCATCAAACTGGCGCAGCGCGGATATGTGGCAGCGACAATCACCTATCGGCTCGCACCGGTTCACAAGTTTCCGGCAGCCGTCCATGACACCAAAGCCGCCGTTCGCTGGCTTCGAGCGAACGCGGCGACGTATCAGATCGATGGCGAAAGAGTCGGTGCCACCGGTGGATCGGCCGGAGGGCACCTGGCACAATTTCTGGGCGTGACGGCCCACGTCCCGCGTTTCGAGGGAAACGGCGGCAGCGAAGAGTACTCCAGCTCCGTCACCTGCGTCGTGAATGTCTATGGCCCGAGTGATTTCACGAAATCGTATGGGCGGAGTGTTGATGCGCACGAAGTTCTGCCGTTGTGGTTCGGAGGCGCACTCGACACGCACCGCGAATTGCACATTCAGGGGAGCCCGCTTTACTGGGTCACGCCGGATGCGGCTCCGACGCTGTGCATTCACGGCACGGAAGACAAATACGTCGCCCATGAACAGGCTGTCTGGCTCGTCGACCGGCTGCAGGCGGCAGCGGTTCCCGCGGAACTGCTCACCCTGGATGGCGCGGGCCATGGTTTCAAGGGAGCCGATGCGGAGAAGGCGGAGGAGGCGTTGTTCGAGTATTTTGACCGGCACCTGAAGGTGCCAGGCCGACGCCGCGACAACTGATCGAAGGCGGCGGAAAAATTTGTGACCCTGACTGCGTGTTCAGAGCAGTGAAGCAGGCAATTGATCTTCACTGCCGGTCTGTTCAAGGAAAGTCAGCAGATCACCGATTTCGCTCGGCGTGAACGAGTCCAGCAGGCCGGACGACATCGGCGACTGGAGCAAAAACTGATGCGCTGCGATGTCGTTCTTGTCGATTTCGACCGTCTGCCCCGGTCGCAGCGGGTCTGTGAGGACTCGGAGTTTCGTCGAGCGATAGTTGCCGTCCGCAACGATCCTGCCGACGATGACGCGACCGTCGACCGTGACGATCTGCTCGCTGCGATATTTTTCATCGACGACTCGCGAGGGTTCCAGGATCGACCACAGAATGTCGCGGCGACCGAAACGGGCGACGACCGACGTCAGGTCCGGCCCGATCACACCGCCGGTCTGCCCCGCCCGCTGGCAACGACTGCAAAGCGCAGCGCGGAACAACGCTCGACCCCGCTCGAGATCTCGGTTTGCTGAACTTTCCGCGAGAAGCCCCGCGAGATCGTCTGCCTGCCATTGCCTGACGACCGGTCAATCGATACTGAGCAGCGGCGGGTCAAGCTCCGTCCCCGGCCGGAGCAGATCTCCGAGTAACGCGCGTTCGGATTCAGTCAGCGTCGCACTGAGTTCCTCGCGGAGCTGCCGCAGGAAGCCCGGCATCCCTTCACCACCCGTCATCGTGCGGTCGAGTTCGCCGAGTGTCTCGAATACCGTTCGCCGCGATTCCGCTGTCCACCCCGTCACGACAGTTTCGCAGCACAAAGAGGGCGTGCATCCGATCCTCCTGCGTGTGCAGACGCGGCAGCAGTTCGAGCGTCTTCGCGATGAGGTCGGGGACAGCAAGACGTTCCGCCAGCAATGCCAGCTGATGGTTCACGCTGCGACCAGCACCTGTCGGTGGAATGACCTGCGGCGTCAGATCGGGATACCAGCCACGAATCCGGTCAGGCCCGCGATTCCAACCAGCGCCCGATTCGTTCGCGTCACGAGTGAACCGTACGAAAAATACCGTGCAGGCGCTCAGCGACGACATGTTCTTCGTCGGGCTGCAGTGTGTGCACGGCGATCAGAATGCCTCTGCTGCCCGTGTGGCTGACTCGACCCAGCAGGATGGGCGGGTCACCGGCGGCCAGCTGCGCTGTCACTTCGGCCGGGCTGAGGGCGATGGCTGATTCCTGCCAGTCGATGATCAGATGCGGCTGATGATTGGAAATCGGCGGCACGATCCGTTCGCACTGAACAGCGGGAATGGGGCTGAGCTTCTCTTCAATGACACCAATGCGACGTTCCATTTCGCGCCATTCGGCGGCGTGATCGAGCTGGACAAATCGTTCGACTGCAGCCAGCATGGCGACCAGATCTTCTCGGCTGACCTTCATCATCCGGCCGATCGTGGGCGCAAAAGGACTGGCATTTCGACGCGCCACATCGATCAGATCTTTGCGGCCCAGGAGGAGCCCCACGTCGTTGGGACCGCGGATCGCCTTGCCACCACTGACGGCCACCAAGTCAAACCCCATCTGGTTGTATTCGGAAAGCCGTGTCACAGGCGGGATATCGGCCGAAGCGTCCAGCAGTGTCGGGATACCGTGGCGTCGCGCGGCAGCGACCCATTCCGCCCGCGGAATCCTGCCGTCACCATCCGAAATATTCATGAAGAACATGAGTGCCGTCCGCGGACCCGCAACCCGATCGATATCCTGCACCGTCTCGACGTCGATCAGTGTGGTACCGACGGCCGTCAGCTGATTGTCGTACCCGGAATGATGTGACTTCTGCAGAATAACTTCGTTCCGCATGCCGGAGGTATCTGGCAGCCGACGGATCAGGCTGGCGGGATCCGGCAGAGTGATGGCGGCCGCGGTGCCAAGCAGCATCGCGCCTGCAGCACCGGTGGTGACCAGTGCAGCTTCCACGCCCACCAGACTGGCAATTCGCTCGCTGACCCGCTGCTGGAGATCAATCATGTTGACAAAGTGTCGCGATGCTTCGACCCACGCCGCTGTCACCTCGGGCGGCATGACAGAACCGCCCAGCACCGTGACATTTCCCGTGGCGTTGATCACAGGATGGACACCGAGCCGCTGGAAAATACCCAGCGCACCCGCGTCGGGGTCCCGGGACGTTTCATCGGCGGACAGCGATCCTCCAACAGCCATGCCTGCTCCCGTGGCCAGGATGCGACGCCGCGTCAACTGGTAATGATTTCCACTCTGCATCTGACTGGTCCTTACCATGTTCGAAGTCTGCCCGTGAGTTGGAGTCCGTAAGGTGGAGTCCGTGGCCGCAGCAACCGATCGCTGGATCTCAGACAGAGAATACCCGGCGGCGGGCGGAAATCCCATTCAGCAGGAACCTGCTTCACGGAGAACGATCGAGAGCTGTTCAGACGGCTGCCCGGACGTTAAGGTGGCTAAGAGGCTCTGACAAAACCGGGACAGGCACCCTTTGGTAGTCATATTTCGCAGGACATTTCGCAGTACCGCGGGAGCCAGTCCCGGTTTTGTCAGGGGTTCTGAGATTTCGTGACAGGAATTTCCTGCCGATCACCCTGAGACGTTGTGCTGAGTGCTGACTGCGGCAGGGCCGCTTGAGGATCGCATCATGCTGACCATCAGTCGGAGGGAACAGCCCGCTGGCGATCGATGGATCCGCTCGAACTGCTGGGCGATTGCCTTCAGCATTTTTTTGGGTGCGGGCTCGACCCGGTCAGCGGCCGAACTGGCCTGGAAGTGGGGACCGGTCCTGCCGATCGACAAGACCTGCCGTGCCACCGCTGCGGTCGGCCAATCCGTTGTGACGGTTGGCGGCACTCGCTGGGAACCACGGGCGGAGGGCGCTAAAGTCAAACAATGGCTGTCCGCCGCCTGGGCGCTCGACCTCAATCGAATGAAGTGGAGGTCACTGCCGGATTATCCCGTTCCGGCGGGATACGCCTTTGCCGCCGGAATCAACGGTCGGATTTAGGTGATCGGCGGCCGGGGAGCGGATCGCGGCAATGCCGGGGCGTACATCCTTGACATGACACAGTAGTCGCCGGGCTGGGAACCCGGGCCGGCCCTTCCGGCACCCCGCTGGGAGCACATTGGAGGCGTCTGGAAGGACACCATTTTCATTGCCGGCGGGAATTCGGGAGATCCGACACAGAAGGATGGCTGGGAGCTGATTCCACAGATCTATGCCCTGGATACTCGCGACCCGGCGTCCGGCTGGAAGTACATCACCGACTACCCCCACTCGAAGATCGAGTACCCGGTCTGCGCAGTGTGCGGGAACGAATTATTCCTGTTCGGCGGGGCACTCCGCACGCCCGACGGCCTGGATTTCCTGCCTCAGAAGGAGGCTTATGCGTTCCATCTGATGGACGGCATGTGGCGCGAGCTGCGGCCGATGCCCGAGTCCATGTTTTCCGGGGCGAGCGTGGCCGTCGACGAACGGCGGATCCTGCTGGCAGGCGGCGTGACTTCCATACCGGTTTCGCTGAGCCCGAATGGTACTCAGCGTCTGCAGGTAAGCAGCCGCTGCCTGATGTATGATACGGTGAGCGGAGATTATACGTCTGTTGAGCCGCTGCTGGAGGGCGTGGGCGACCAGGGCCTGGTCGTGGTCGGCAGCCAGGTGTACTGTATCGCGGGAGAGCAGATTCGCTGAAAACGCGGACGGATGTGGTCCAGATTGGCAACATCCATCCCCTGCCATAGGCGCAGCTCGGCGACGAGCGGCGATGTGTTCACGAGTTTGAGCGGCGGATTTCCCTGCTGGCCCCCGGAATGCGTCTGTCAGGCGAGAATCAGTTCCGCGAATCGGTCGCCGCACAACTGATTGGGGCAGACGATCTCGTCGACACCGGCCTTGCGCATGCGGCTGGCCACGGCGCTGTCATTGGATCGGGCGAACACGCTGATGTTGCTGCCCATATCCTTGCAGGTGATGGCGATCATCAGGTTGTCGACTTCGGAGTCGAGGGCCGCGACGACGTGACGCGCACTCAGCAGTCCGGCTTCGGCCAGCGTCAGCTCGCTTGATGCGTCACCGTCGATCGTGTACAGCCCGCGGTAGCGGCGCTTCAGAGCTGCGAGCTGTGCGCCGTCAGAATCGATCGCCACGACGGCAATGCCCTTTTTCATCAGTCGATCGATCACAGCCTGTGCCATTGGTCCGGAACCACACACAATGGTATGCCCGGTCAGCTTTTCAATCATTTTCAGCGTCCTTCTGCGAAATCTGCGACCGCTCAGATCGTCTTCCAGCAGAATACTGGTCAGCGTGGCCGTGAAGTAAGTCATGCTCAGAAGACAGATGAAGATCAGGCCAGTGGTGAAGAGTCTCCCTGTCGGTGTCAGGGGATGAGTTTCCCCGTAGCCAACGGTGGCGAGTGTGATCACTGTCATGAAGAATCCGTCCCGGGCCGACCAGCCTTCGATTGCCATATAGCCGATCGTGCCGGTCGCGGTGAGCATGATGATGCCGGCGGCCACTCGCAACAGACGCCGGGTGACCGACTCGTTCCACATGGGCGGAATTCCTCAGGAGATTGAAGTCAGTGCAATATCGAAATCTCCCTGGGCCAGTTTCCGAATTTCGGCCGCCCGTCCGGCGCTGAGCGGGATCAGATTCTGTTCCGGCAGCTCTGGCAGCGATGCGGAGTCGGTTGCGGCGTCAGTGCCAATGCCCCAGGCCGCTGACAACTGATTCGCCAGATTCGTGACGGCCACCAGACCCGGGGAGTGCCCGGCCGGATCCTGCAGGTGATGGCCGCTGATCGCCTGACACAGCTCGTCAGGCAGCCCCCATTGTTCGGCACATAACCGGCCAACCTCCGTGTGCGTGGCCCCGAATTCGCAGCCTTCAAGCTGCAATCCGCAACCGCCTCCACCCAGAGCGGCCAGCTCGCGGTAGCGTTCCGGGACGAGATCGAAAAAAATCAGTTTCCCGACGTCGTGCACTATGCCCGCCAGAAAGGCCTCATCGGCGGTCACTCCGGGCACTTCTTCGGCCAGCAGTCGCGCCACGGTGGCACAGCCCACAGAATGTCGCCACAGCCGACTGCGTTCTGCGTGCGAGGTTTCGCCGTGGGCGTAGACTGAGGAGGCCGCAATGGCCAATGCCAGATTCCGAACGGCCCGAAACCCCAGGACCACCACCGCCCGACTGACCGTCGTAATATTGCCCGAATACCCGTAAAGAGAACTGTTGGCAACCTGCAGGA
>SYLK01000187.1 GCA_005809115.1 Planctomyces sp.
CTCGCCACAACCGACAGGAAAATTCGCACCAGCATCGATGAACCTCCAGAAATTACCGGAAGTCCGCACGTCCCTGCACGGATGGCCCGCTCTTCAGCGCATGGCATCAAGAGAATCTGCCGTTTCAGCTTACCCGCCTGGCACGATCCCAACCAGATACAAAATGGAACCAAACCGGAATTTCGTTCCCATCAGGCCGTGCAGAATCCATGTGCAGAGACAGGGTAGCCTGCGGGCCTCGGGTGCCATGGAAAATGTGCTACAAATGGAGTGCTTCAGGTGTTCCAAAAGGCAACACCGGCATAGGATCGGGCGGAGCGACACTGCCGGAACACGGGAAAACGGTATCACGACGTTTAGCTGGGCGAGTCAGGTTCCGATCGCGGGGCATCGGATGGCGTCGGCCGGTCAGAGTTCCAGTGGGAAATTCGTCATTCGCTCAACACCGTCAGGGACGACTCGGTAATTCTGTTCCAGTCGGATCCCGGCTCGGAGTGACTCATGATAGAGGCCAGGTTCGACGGTGAAAACATCGCCTGTTTCGAGGACATCGTCCCAGGCCGGGTTCAGGTGGGGGGCTTCGTGCGGATAGAGTCCGATGCCGTGACCCAGGTGGTGCGAGAACCCGTCGGGACAGAAGGCATTAAGAGTTTCCTTTGCGTGGCGGAACAAATCGCGGCATGCGATGCCCGGGCGGGCAGATTTTTCGACATCGTCCAGCACAGACACGATGGTTTCCCAGGCGAGGAACTGCTGATCTGTGATCTGACGTTTGACAGCCACGGTGCGGCAATTGTCTGCGCAATAGCCGCGGTAACAGGGGCCCAGGTCCAGGATAAACAATTCGCCGGCAGCGGCCGCGCGATTCCGAGGTGGTCCGCCCGGGGATCCGCACTGGAAATCATTCCCCAGTGCGGTCAGCGGTTCGCCGGCGGTCTGCACGGCCACGGCATGCAGATGGCAGAAAACATCCAGTTCCGTGACACCTGGCCGGATCAGGTCGCGTGCAGCGGCGTACATGGCTTCGGTGCACGAAATGGCCTTGTGAATCATGGCGAGTTCATCGGGATCCTTGCACCGTCTGAGTCGCCAGAGTTCGGCGTCGAGGTCAATGAGGGAATCAGATCGGGTGTCACAGCATTTCTGGAGGTGCAGTCCGCCGGCCGAGAATTCCGATCCGATGCGGAGTGCTGTCGCGGGCGGCAGGACATCGAACAGTGCGCGCAACGCAGCTTCCGGCTGATCCTGTCGCAAAGTGGCCAGTCGCTGAGCAGGAAACGTTACGACTCGGTCGGCTGCGACCGTTTCAGAAACCTCAACGGGACTGGCAAGGAGACAATCACCGTCGGCTGACAGCGCGACGGCAGCGTGCATCAGGCGATGAGTCCGAAATCCGGTGAGATACTGGATGGTCTCCGGACTGACGAAGACTGCCTGGTCTGCGGAATACTGGTGCAGCAGCCGGCAGACTCGTTGCTGTCGCTGACGGCAGAATTCCGGACTCAGATCGGGTTGTGATGTTGTCATGGTGATCCCTTGAGGTCAGGCTGAAGAGAGCAGGGGACGTTACGAATCGGCACAGGAACTGCAGCACAATCGGCGGCAAGCTGCAGGAACTGCAGAGTGTGCCAGATTGGGCAGTTCCTCGCGAGCGCCACGGCAACGGGCAGACGAGGGGACAGCAGACGAGGGGACAGGCACATTTTCCCGGGGACCTGTACGGGCCGCGTCGCAGTCGGCCACTCACGCCACATTTATTTTCCGCGGAAAAACAAGCCAGTCCGGCCCCGTGAACGGTTACAATCAGGACAACCCGGGTACTCGCCATTAAACTCAACTGACGGGCGTACGGCCGCTCGCAGGCAATTGGCGTTGGCAGGTGAATGGCGTTGGCAGGCTGACAGGTCATGAGATGAACTGGCACTTCCGTAGAGCCAGATGGCCGACAGTCACGATGGGGCACGATGGGAGATTCTGGATGAAACGATCAATGCAGTACTTCTGGCCGTTCGCGATAATTCTTGCGTGCGGAGTGGGCCTGGGCGATGAACCCCGTTTCACGGAGGAGCTGATCGCCGATGGATTTGGCTACGCATTTGCCGTGGCAGCGGCGGATCTCGACGGTGACGGCGATGCGGACCTGACGAGCTGCGACACCGACAAGGGGAACTTTTACTGGTTTCAGAATAACGGTCAGGGACTTTTTCGGAAGCACGACATCCGACTGAATGAGCCGGGCTGGTTCGAAAGACACGCGATCGGCGACATCAGCGGCGACGGCCGCCCCGACATTGCCGTTGTCAAGAATCTCGATGGCCATCTGGTCTGGTTTGAAAATGGCGGCAGGCCTGAAGTCTCGGATAGCTGGAAGCGGCATGTGATTTCAACGGACATCCGGCGAGCCTACGATGTGGTGCTGGTGGACCTGAATGGCGACGGCCGACTGGATGCCGCGGCCTCGGCCTGGGTCGGCAATCATTTCGCATGGTTTGAAAATCCCGGTTCGACGGCAGCGGACGAGGAATGGCAGAAACGACTGATTGACGAAAACGTCAACACGTCCCGCAATATCCGTGTCAGCGACTTTAACGGTGACGGCCGAGCGGATCTCCTGTGCACGGCACACGGTGCGCCACTGACAGCGTGGTACGAGCAGCCGGAGGACCCGGCCGCCAGCCACTGGATACGCCACGTGGTCGATGATTTCTCGCCCGGACCCACTCATGGCCACCCGATCGATCTGGACGCAGACGGCGATCAGGACATTCTGATGGCACTCGGATTCAGTACCGCACCCGGTGCTGCGGCATCGCATCAGGTCGTCTGGTACGAGAACGACGGTGAGCCAGGCCGCGGTCTGGTCTGGCGGAAACACGTGATTGGACCGCTGAATGATGCATTTGAGGCGTTTGCGGGTGATCTGGACGGGGATGGTGATCTGGATGCAGCCGCGACGGCCTGGGGCGACCCGGGCCAGGTTGTGTGGTTCGAAAACCCGGGTGAACCCCGACAGACGTGGCAGAAGCATGTGCTGAAGGCTGCCTGGCGGCGAGCCAACCAGGTCATCATCTTCGATGCGGACGGGGACTCTCGGCCAGACATTGCCGCAACCGCGGAACGCGGAACCAACGAGCTTCGCCTGTGGCGGAATCGCGGAAAGTGACCGACCGCGCCAGGCGTTCGGTCACTCGCTGCAAGACCGCCCGCCGCGGTAGCGATCTTGGGCCACGCTGACGCACCGGCCACGCTGACGCACCGGCCACGCTGACGCACCGGCCACGCTGACGCACGGGCAGCCTGACCGCACGGGCGAGGCTGAGTTGTACGTGCAGCGCACCCTGCAGACCAGACGATGCGGGACGAGGCACGCTGCGGGCGTGCCCCATCGACGCAGAGAATTGTGGCTGGGCTAGCTTCGACTGGCCAGGGCCATGACTGCCCCGTCATGACGCTCCGGTGATGACTTTCCCAGACCTGGCCAGTCTGACAACCCGCAGTTCAGTCTATTTCCTGGCGGCGGCGAAGCGACGAGCCACTTCGGACCAGTTGACGACGTTCCAGAAGGCGGTGATGTAATCCGGCCGCCGGTTCTGGTAGTGCAGATAGTAGGCATGTTCCCACACGTCCAGTCCGAGGATCGGAGTGTGGCCCAGGGAGAGCGGAGAGTCCTGATTGGCAGTACTTTCGACCATCAGGCCCCCGTCGCCACCGATACTGAGCCATGCCCAGCCACTCCCGAAGCGGGTTGTGGCCGCTGTGGTGAACTGTTCCTTGAAGGTATCCAGGCTTCCGAACCGGGCATTGATGGCCGCCTGCAGTTCGCCGCTCGGGCTGCCTCCGCCCGTGGGTGACATGACCGTCCAGAACAGAGAATGGTTGGCGTGTCCACCGCCGTTGTTCCGCACGGGCGTCTGGACGGCCTCCGGGACGGAAGCCAGTCCGCGTACCAGGTCATCAATGGGCTGATCGGCCAGCGGAGACCCCTGCAGAGCGGTGTTGACGTTGTTGATGTAGGCCTGATGATGTTTTGTGTGATGAATTTCCATTGTTCGAGCGTCGATGTGAGGCTCAAGCGCATTGTATGCATATGGCAACGGGGGCAGCGTGTAAGGCATGGGGAACTCCAGAAGGCCAGAAACCAGATTGAAAACGGCGGTGGTTCTTCCGTGACGGGTGTCGGTCGGAAAACTCCTGAAGAGGATCAGGGCCGTGAAACCACCGTATTGTAGACCTGTCGCGAAACTCCTCAACCAACCAAACCGGAATCTGTGGCAATCGCGGGCTGATTCGCCAGCAGCGTTTGACATGTCCGACCGGGCGTCTATGATCCGTGCGATGAATCCCCGCGTCCTCACCGCTCTGCCTGTGTTCAACGAGGAATCTCATGTTTCTGAGGTTCTTTCCGAGGTGTTGTTGCACACAGATGACGTGCTGGTGGTGGATGACGGTTCCCGTGATTGGACCGCGCAAATCCTGGCGGCCGAATTCCCCGGCATTGCGGTCAAACGTCATCCGACGAATCGGGGATATGGGGCGGCACTGCGGACTGCGTTCGAATATGCCGTTGCCGGCGGTTACGACATCCTCGTGACGATGGACTGCGATGGTCAGCATCAGCCTGGGTTTCTGCGTCGGATTGCTGCTCGGATTGATGCCGCTGAGGGGCCGGTGGATTTGGTTTCGGGCAGCCGGTACCTGCAGGTTTTCGACAGCAGCAACTCGGCTCCGGCCGAGCGTCGCCGGATCAATGCGACGATCACGGCATGTCTGAATGAACGGCTGGGACTGGCAATTACTGACGCCTTTTGTGGATTCAAGGCCTATCGTGTGTCTCGCCTGGCTGAGCTGGACACGACTGAGGACGGCTATGCCATGCCGCTGCAACTGTGGGTGCAGGCAGTTGATCTGGGCTGGAGAATCAGTGAATTTCCGGTTCCTCGCGTTTATCTGGACGAAGCCCGGTCGTTTGGCGGCTCGCTGGATGATGCAGCCGTGCGACTTCAGCACTAACGCTCGGTGCTGAACAGGGAACTGGAACGGCGGGGCATGCAGCAGCGCTTTACGAGTGACTGCGGGACATCGGCGCCGGTCTGACAACGATCCGATTGCCCGCCACACGAACCACTTCGATCAGAGTTCCCTGATCGATAAAACCGCCGTCGCTGACGACGTCCACGTACTTCTCACGGAATACAGCTCTGCCGGACGGACGAAGCATGGAAGCGGCCTGACCGAGGTCGCCGGGATCGACGGGACCTGCCACTGTGCCTGTTGCCAGAGTCGGTTTCAGCACGGGGCCATCGGTTCCGGCGGCGGCATAACCGGGCGGTGTCAGGATCAGATGTCGCAGAAATGGAATCGCTGGCAGGAAACGGTTCAGAATGACCGCCGCGATAACCACGGTAAACAGAGCACCAGCCATGGTTCCCAGACTGCCCAGAGAACGGTCAAAGCTCTGACCTGCCGTGAGTCCGGCGTAAGTATGGCTGGCCATCACGAGGGACCCAAGGATCAGCAGAATTCCGGTGACTCCAAAGACTCCAAATCCCGGCAGCACGAGCAGCTCGATTGCCAGCAGTCCGCTGCCGATCAGAAACATCAGCAGTTCCAGTGTCCCGGCTGTTCCGCCGAGGTAGCGGCTCCAGAAGAACAGGACAAACAGAATGACCGACAGAATTCCGAAAAATCCGGAAGGCAGGTGCAGTTCGATGTAAATGCAGAGAATGGCCAGCGTGACCAGCAGAAAACCACCGAATCGAGTATTGAGAACAAAGACCAGAGTGTCGACCCACGACCTGGCGACGGGTTTCAGCAAAAGGGTCTCGGGAATACCCAGACGCAGTCGCAGGGCATCGAAATCGTTGCACGGCAGTTCTGCCAGTCCCAGTTCGTGTGCGCGGGCGCCGTTGACCGTCAGCAGGATTCCGGCTCGCGATTCCGGAACCAGTGCGCCTCGGACCCATTCCTCGGCGGAATCATCGATTTCAGCCTGTGTCATATAAGTGACGCGTCCGGACGTGCGGTGCGTCACCTCGAACACTTCCAGATCCCGGTCCACCATCGCCTGC
>SYLK01000188.1 GCA_005809115.1 Planctomyces sp.
CCTTTCGCGACCTTCTGTGCGCTGAACCTCGACACCGATCTCGTCACCCTTGACCTGTCGCGCCTGTATCCGCCCGACGTCGACGCAGCGGCGGTGCGCGCCCGGCTGGCGACGTGGGGGCCGAGTTGTCAATTCATGCGCGAGCTGGAGGCCGGCGCCATCGCCAACCCAGATGAAAAGCGCATGGTCGGCCACTACTGGCTGCGGGCGTCCGCGCTGGCGCCCGATTCCAAGCTGCGCGACGCCAGCGACTCCACGCTCGATCGCGTGCAGCAGTTCGCCGCCGATGTGCATCGGGGCAAAGTGGCGCCGCAGATGGGCGGCACGTTCGACCGCATCCTGGTCGTCGGTATCGGCGGTTCGGCGCTCGGGCCGCAGTTCATCGCCGCAGCGCTGACCTCGCCGCACGACCGCATGGCGGTGCACTTTTTCGACAACACCGACCCGGACGGCATCGATCGAACGATGGACCAGATCGGCGCACGGCTCTGCACCACCTTGACGCTGGTCATCAGCAAGTCCGGCGGCACCAAAGAGACCCGCAACGGCATGATCGAAGCCGCTGCCGCCTATCAACGCGCGGGTCTGGATTTTGCCAAGCACGCAGTCGCGGTTACCGGCGAGGGCAGCGAGCTCGACCGGGTCGCCAAAGGCCGTGGCTTTCTGGCGACATTTCCGATGTGGGACTGGGTCGGCGGGCGCACGAGCGTGTTCTCGGCCGTGGGTCTTTTGCCCGCTGCCTTGCAAGGCCTGGACATCGCGCAGATGCTGGCTGGCGCCACCGAGATGGACGCAGCGACGCGCGCGCTGGACCCGCTGGACAACCCGGCAGCCTGGCTGGCCTTTGCCTGGCACGAAGCGTCGGGCGGTGTCGGCGCGCGCGACATGGTGGTGCTGCCGTACAAGGACCGCCTGGAGTTGTTTTCGCGCTACCTGCAGCAGCTGGTCATGGAGTCGCTGGGCAAACAACACGACTTGCAGGGCAACGAGGTGTGCCAGGGCATCGCGGTCTACGGCAACAAGGGCTCGACCGACCAGCACGCGTACGTGCAGCAGTTGCGCGACGGGGTGCGCAACTTTTTCGCCACCTTCATTGAGGTGCTGCAAGACCGCGAGGACGACCGGCCGGACCTGCAAGTGGAGCCGGGCATCACCAGCGGCGACTACCTGTCGGGCTTTCTGCAGGGCACCCGCAAGGCGCTGTCCGACGCCGGGCGGCCGAACCTGACGCTGACCGTTCACGACTGCGGCGCACACACCATTGGCGCGCTGATTGCGCTGTACGAGCGGGCCGTGGGGCTCTACGCGCATCGCGTCGGCATCAACGCCTACCACCAGCCCGGCGTAGAAGCGGGCAAGAAGGCGGCGCAAGCGGTCATTGACCTGCAGCACCAGGTGGTCGCCGCGCTGCGCCAACAGCCGGACGCTGAGCGACCGCTAGCCGAGATCGCCGCGGCCGCTGGGACCGATGACTTGGAAGCGGTGTTTTGGATTCTGCGCCATCTGGCTGGGCAGCCCCACAGCGGCGTGGATCGCGTCGATGGCGACCCGTCGCCGGCTGGCAGCGTCTGGGAATTCGTGGCCTGAGGTTGAGCCAGCTAGGGTCCGCTGAGGCTGCAAGTCAGTCGTCGCGAAACCACAGCATCCGCAAGCCGTTGACGACCACGAACACCGTGCTGCCCTCGTGCAGCAGCACGGCCTGGCTGACCTGCACCCAGCCCGCAACTGCGGCAACGATCAGCACCACCGCCACGCCCAGCGCGACCGCAATGTTGGTGCGCACAGCGGACTGTGCGGCCCGGCCAAGCTGCACCGCGAACGGCAGCTTGCGCAGGTCGTCGCCCATCAGCACCACATCGGCCGTCTCGAGCGCCACGTCGCTGCCTGCGCCGCCCATGGCCACGCCGATATGCGCGGTGGCCAGGGCGGGAGCATCGTTGACGCCGTCGCCGGTGACAGCGACGAAGTGTCCTGCTTTTCGTGCCGCCTCGACAATCTGCAGCTTCTGACGAGGTGTGACTCGTGCGAACACGCGTACTCGCTGCACCATCCCGGCCAGTTCATCGACGGACTTTCCGTCAATGTCCGCGGCAGTGACAACCTGGTCGTCCCGATCCGCCAGGCCAAGTTCGCGGGCAATGGCCAGTGCAGTCACGCGGTGATCGCCCGTGACCATGGAAACCATGACACCAGCCCGATGGCAGTCTGCCACGGCCTCGCGCGCTCCCGCTCGCAGTGGGTCAATCATCCCCAGGAATCCGTGCAGTGTCAGATTCCCGGGCCGTGGTGGGACGTCCCCGGGGCGAGGAGACTCGGCGAGCCGACCGCTGGCCACAGCCAGGACGCGAAGTCCGCGGGCGGCCATGCCCGTTGCCACCTGGTCCAGTCGTCGTCGATCCGCCTGCGAGAGCTGATCGCCGCACATGTCCAGCACACGTTCTGGCGCGCCTTTGACGAAGACTTCGACGCGTTCGCTGCTGCGATGGTACGAAGCCGCAAACTGGTGCTCCGGCTCGAACGGGATGCTGTTCACCTGTGGAAACGCATCGAGAACCTGTTCGCGATGCATACCGGACTTGACTCCCAGACTCAATGCCGCAATGTCGACGGCATCCCCGCGCCACGCCCACCCGCCGTTACGTTGATGCAGCTCGGCCTCGTTGCACAGCACGGCTGCGCGGATCGTCGCCGACAGCCGGGAGTGGTCAGCGGTTTCAGCTCGACTTCCCGCATGAAGCACCTCGCCATGGGGCGAGAATCCCTGGCCAGTCACCGGAAAGACTTCACCATTGGCCAGGCAGACTTCGCGCACCGTCAGTTCATTGCAGGTCAGCGTTCCGGTCTTGTCCGTGGCAATCAGCGTACAACTGCCCAGGCCTTCGACCGCTGTGAGCTGGCGGACAATCACGTTTCGCCTGGCCATGCGTGTGGTGGCCACGGCGAGCGCCACAGTGATTGCCACCGGTAATCCTTCCGGAATGGCAGACACGGCCAGCGCAACCACGAAAAAAAACGTCTCGGTCAGCGTGTAGCCTCCCAGCACAATCCCCAGCGTGCCGATCGCGGCAGCAGCGGCCAATGTGCCGACGGCCACATAGTTTGTGAATCGCTCCATGCGATCCAGCAAAGGAGGCTTCCCGCCGCTGCTTCCCATCACATCCAGGGCCAGCTGGCCGACACTGGTGGCAGTCCCGGTGGAGACCACGATTCCCTTTGCCCGACCGCGAGCGACCAGTGAGCCGGCAAACGCCATGTTCTGCCGGTCGGCCAGCGTCGCGTCCTGGTCACCCCGCCAGTCAGCATCCTTTCGCACCGCCAGTGATTCGCCGGTCAGCAGAGACTCGTAAACTTCCAGGCCCTGTGCGGAAAGCAATCGAGTATCCGCCGGTACGCGGTTTCCTGATTCCAGCCACAGCACGTCGCCGGGAACAACATCCTCCGCCATCACTTCCCGTGCTTCGCCGTCGCGTTCCACCAGAGCATGCATCCGCAGCAGCTTTTTCAGTGCATGGCTGCTTTGTTCCGCCTGCCACTCCTGCCACGCCCCGATGACCGCGTTGAGCATCAGGACCACGGCGATGAAGGCAGCGTCTTTGAGGTCGCCAATCAATGCAGAAACAACCGCTGCAGCCACGAGGATATAGATCAACGGGCTGACGAACTGCCGCAGCACGATCCGCCACAGGGGCGTCGGTCCCCGCTCGGGCAGCACATTCGGACCATATTCCTGCCGCCGACGCTCGACTTCACCCTGCGACAGGCCGGTCTCGGACGTATTTAACGCCTCGAACACGGTCTCGACGAGCCCGACGTGCCATTCCCTCGCATCCTGCTTTCGAGTCAGCGTCATTCAGCGTCCTTTCCGAGCGATCGTTCGACCACTTCCCCGCCGGGCCGAAAATTCGTGGGTCGTACAGGGCATCTGACTCCTTCAGGCCCAAAAGACAGATTCTGCATCGCAGGCCGTCCGCTGGAAATCGAAGCTCGAACCATTTCGGAAATGGTGGATTCCTCCATGTCCCGTGGAGTCCGAACTGGCCACTGCAAGTCGCGAAATTCAGACTGTGGCTGGGGAACGAGACGCTGATGAAGTGCAGAGTACAATAACTCCTGCTTCCAGACCAGCCCCTGGTCGTGACAGAGGCGTCGCAATTCGTGGCGATCGTAGGCGCGACAGTTCCACACTCGGGACGTCAGATGCCCCGTCCATCTGTCTTCGGTCGTGAGCAGCAGCAATCGACCACCCACGCGCAGGACTCGAGCCAACTCAGCCAGACCCCCTCGGGCGTCCGGCAGGTGCTCGATGGCCTGCCGTGGATGCCAGGTCGGCGTCGCGTGAGAGCAGGAGTTGCTGATTCATTTCACTTGCGTACGGACCCCGGTAGTCAGATCTGTTCAGACTGGAAACAGCTTGCTGGCGCAACCTGATTCGCACGTCGCCTTCAGTCTGCAGGACTGCGATTGTCTCTGGCAGTCGGCTACGACTTCGAATCCCTGCGTTTCGTTGACGCAGAGCGGAACTTGTTCCGTTTGGCTCCGAGTGATTCCTGCGAACCTGACGTTGCATTTCCCCCGGCACGCCATCCACCTTGCGTGGATGGAAGCTCAGTTTGGCCACCAGACCGCGACGCCCATTCCGCATCGCCGCACGCCACCGAGCTTGCCTCGGTGGTACCCGCGTCTGGTTCAGCAACCGGCCCGGCAGCCAGATTCGCTTCCACCTGGGCGAGCCAGGGTGGAAAGCCAGCGTCACTGAACGCGCGATCCCGATAGCGACGTCCAATCCGATGTCGGGACGTCAAATTGTCGCGGAGCGGAAAATCTAATTGTCGCTCGACGCGCCCCCAACGACAACGCGGTTGTCGTATTCTCCAAATGTTCCGACGAATCCTCCGAACTGAAATACCGGTTTCATTTCATGCACGAACGCGAGATTGTTCAGAAAGCAAAGCGCCACGTCCTGTGGTGAGTCCTCGAAGCCACAGCCCGTGGCAACGTGAATATGGTCCGGCAGAATGCCAGCCCGAGAAATCCTCCTGCGCTTCTTTTGACCAATTCGAAGGATCATGTCTCGCACGGCAATCAGCCGAGCGCTGCTGACACACTGCCACCGTTCACGATGGACCAGAACAACGTGCAGGTTGTACCAGTACAGTCCGTGCGACGTCTTCATTGCCTGTGACAGATCCACGGCTGAATCACGAATCTGCAGACTCTCCAGAAACGCCTGAAACCTTGTATCGGCATACGAGTGAAGATTCGTCTGCTGACTCACATAACCCTCCACCACGGAGCGTTCTTCTGAACCAAACGAACGGATCGCAAAGTTCCGGCGGAATGGCTTTGGCTGCGTTTCGCGAACCATGTGTTGCAGCCGTCCCTTGACTCGCTGCACAATCCGTAATGGAGACACATGAGGCTTTGTGCTGATTGCAAACTGGCTGGTTTCCGGATTGAGCAACCGATGGCTCAAAATGCGAATTCCATCCGGTTCGAGCGACTCCCGAAGCGCATCCAGCCATTCTGTGCGGTTCTGGCTCTGCAACCAGAAGATCGTAAGACCCCATTGCAACGGATGTACGAACGTGCAGTTTTCGGCCGTATAGATGGGCTCCATACTCCCTGCTCCTCGTGTTGGTTCGCGGTGACGCGTGATGATATCAAGGCCGCGGTCTGGTTGCCAAATCTGGCTTCCACCTGGGCAAGCCAGCGTGGAAAGCGGACGCTGGATATCCCCGGCACGCCATCCACCTTGCGTGGATGGAAGCTCCGTTTGGCCACCAGACCGTGACGCCCATGCCGCATCGCCGCACGCCACCGAGCTTGCCTCGGTGGTAGCCGCGTTTGGTTCAGCAACGCGCCCGGCAGCCAGATTCGCTTCCACCTGGGCAAGCCAGGGTGGAAAGCCGCGTAATGGGAATGCGGCCGCGGGCTGGTTGCCAAATCGGGCTTCCACCTGGGCAAGCCAGGGTGGAAAGCCGTGCGATGGAAATGCCGCTGCGATCTGGTTGCCAAATCGGGCTTCCACCTGGGCAAGCCAGAGTGGAAAGCTGACGTGATGGAAATGCTGCCGCGGTCTGGTTGCCAAATCTGGCTTCCACCTGAACGAGCCAAGGGTGGAAAGCTGAAGGTCACTCGGTCACAGGAGACTGAGCGGATTGACACGGGATTTCAACGGCAGCGATACCGCCTGCTGCTGACGGTGGGAATCGAAAACCCCCGCAATCATCTCGACCGTCCAGCGCGCATCGTACATGCTGCAGCGCGGCTGACGATCCGGATCAGCAATGCAGTCCAGCAGGTCATTCACCGCCAGCACATTGCCGCCGTGCAGGCCGGTCTTTGGCAACGGTTCCTCCTGCCCCACACCCGCGGAAGAGACCCTGATCCAGTTCTTGCCACTGCGCCCCGGTGACCATGCCGGATCCTGCAGCACCCAGCACTCACCCGGGTGTCCCGTGAGATATTCCAGGACACCTTCGGTACCAAAGATTTGCACTCCAAAGCGGGAGGGAGATCCACCCGCCCCGCGATGTGATGAGAAATAACCAGTGATCCCTCCGGGAAGGACGTAGGTCGCCTGAATCGCGTCCCCGGCCAGTGGTCCGATCCCTTCATTGCCCGGCGCAACATCCTTTCGTGTGACCGGCCGGCCGTTCTGAAAGACTGTGGCCTGGCAGGACACCGGGTCCCCGCTGAACGCGCGCATCAGATCCAGCACGTGACTCCCCAGCACCCACAGGTCTTCTCCACCGCCGCGTCGCGCGTCTTCCTTGCCTCGCGCACGGATCTCCAGCACCCGTCCGATCAGCCCGTTGCGAATTTCACGCCGTGCAACCTCCAGCGGAGGCGACCAGCGACTCTGGTGGGAGATCGCGAGCTTCAGATGCCGCATCTCCATGGCACTGACCATCTGATCCGCTTCCGTCAGGTCACGGCAAAACGGCTTCTCCATATACACATGACAGCCGTGTTCCGCCGCGGCCAGCACCATCTCGAGATGCTGATCGAGCCACCGCGGTCCGACGGCCACCAGATCCAGCGGCTCTTTCCGGAGCATCTCCCGATAATCGGCAAAGGCCGTCTTTGCTCCTGTGGCAGCCTGTGCTTTGACCCGGCCGGCTTCATTGTCGTCCGCCACCGCGACGACTTCAGCCCGCTCTATCTCGGCCCACACGGCGTCCAGTCCGTGGCCGTAGTCACCTTTTCCGGTGCTCCCGATAACGCCGACGCGGAGTTTGTCAGTCATACGCCGGTGGTCTCTCAGATAAAGAAAAATGTCCGCTCGGCAGTGCCCTGCAACAGCATCCGCCGCTCCTCGTCCGATACAAAATCAATCCGATCGCGGATCAGCGAGATCGATGACCGGTACGTGCTCTCACCGTTCAGCTGATACGGACAGTCACTGGCCCACATCAGGCGATCCGCACCGAACGTTTCGAACAGCCGCCGGATCATCGGAATCAGTTCCTCATGCGGCGGCTGCTTCTTTCCCAGTGCGTAGTAGGCAGAGATCTTGACGCGCGTCTGTGGATGTTCCGAAAGTTGACAGAGATTCTTCAGGTCGGACTCGGCGATTTCGCCCGTCATGCCGATCCTCGCAAAATGGTCGATCACGACCGGTGTCTCCGGGTATCGCCCGCACATGGCCGATACCGCCGGCAGATCCTCGGGATTGATCAGGCAGCACATCGACTGGCGCGTCGCAGCCGCCGTCTTCCACATCTGCTGCATCCCGGGCGTCCCCAGCCAGTCCGACGTCCCTTCGCGAGGGCCGATGCGGAAACCGGTGACACCCTGCTGCAGCATTTTTCGCATCTGCTGATCGAGATCTTTTCGCGTGTCGTCGATCATGCCGACGATGCGGAATCGGTTCGGGTGACGCTGCCACGCATCAATCACGTACGAGTTGTCCCAGCCATGGTGCGGGTAGTGCTGGATCAGCACGACACGGCCCACACCTTCCGGGTGCGCCACGGCCATGAGTTCGTCGTCCGTGAAACTTCGCGGCACCAGCTGATCGATCGTGGCCCCCGGACGCAGCCGAAACCGCGCAATGTCCGGTGTCCAGATATGCGAATGCGCATCAATCCAGGGATGCGGCTCCGTGGCCGGATCAGAATCCGCCGCCTGGACACGGGCGAGAAACGACGTCATCAGGCAGGTTCCCGAAATCAATGCAGCGCGACGTGTCAGTCCTGAAGTCTGCCCGCAGACCGCCTGACGGATCGCTTTGGAAGGGCAAAGCTCCGGCTGAGCCGCAGGCAGTTGGCCAGTTTCCAGTCGTGGCAGCTCGGCAGGAGTCTCGCCATGGCGGTTTTCAGACAGACTCTGTGAACTCATCCGTGGACTCATCAGTCGGTTTCCTCGTTGTTCCAGGTAAATCGCATGATCAGCTGCAGCAACCCGGTAACGAACCCGGGAAGGGGGACAGACACATTTTTCGCGACAACGGATGGGCCGTGCCAGGCACCGGCAGGGGATCTCGCTCGGAACGACGCGGGAAATCAGATCTGTTGTTTGCCCTTCGGGCGACTCTCAGCGCCGCGTTCCGGGTTGTGGTTCTGCGCCACGGCTTCTGCGTCCTGAAGCTTCTGTGCCTCCTGAATGCCTGCGTCGAGGAACCGGAGGAACTCGGCACCACCCGACTTATCCAGTCCCAGAAATTTCGTCAGCACCGTTTTTCCGTCCGAACCGACGACGGCATATCCGGGCAGCCCGGCGTCGTTGAACCACTCGCCCTGAAGTTCCCGATTCATCTGCAGAAGTTCGTTCTGCACAGCCGGATCGCGGATTCCGGGGACGATGTCGGTGTAGAGTTGAACCTGAACCATATCCGCCAGCTTTGCCTGAACCGCTGGCAGCGACAGGACGGTGTTTTCCATCAGCCGGCAGTTTACGCAGTTCTGACCGGTGAAGTCCAGAAACAGCAGCCGTCGCTCGTCGGCCGCCTTCTTTGCGGCCACGCGAAAATCCAGCAGATGGTGCGGTTCGGTCGGAGGAGCAAATGCGGCAATCTGCTGCCACAATACGCCCGTCGGCGCAGCAGAACCGAACACACCGGCGCTGGTGTAGGCGGCCAGACACAGGAACGAAATCGCGAAGCAGCACCGAATCGCTGAAATTCCCTCAATCACCGTGTCATGCGACATCCGAAAGACGTTCAGCAGGTACAGCCCCGTCACGGCCGCAATCACAATCCAGCCGGTCAGAAACGACGTGCGATCCAGGAGCCAGGGCAGACCGTTCGGGCTGAAGCCGATATCCGCCACGCTCAGGAATTTCAGCACCAGTGCCAGTTCCACAAG